>NZ_JAOQBX010000004.1:0-131811 GCF_044902225.1 Lactobacillus sp. 23-2
TCTATGGCTACGAGGAACGGGAAGATGTCATCGAACGAGAGCTGCAGCTGTGCGGATATTTCGCAATCGTAACCTCAGAAAAGATGACAGCTTCAGAAGCCCTGAATCTTTACAAGAGCCGGGACATCTCGGAAAAGCTGTTTGGCAGTGATAAGGCCTTCCTTGGCAATCGCTCATTCAGAGTCGCAAGCAGTCAAGCAGCCGAAGCCAAGATCTTCATTCAGTTCATCGCTTTGATAATCCGTGCAAGAATCTACACGCTTTTGAGAAAGCGCAAAGCCGAAATGCCGGGCAAGCCTAACTATTTGAGCGTACCTTCAGCACTGAAAGAGCTCGAAAAGATTGAGCTGATACGCCAACCGAACGGCAATTATAAGCTAGATCACGCAGTCACAGCTACCCAGAAAGTAATACTAGGGGCCTTTGGACTGGACGAAGAATGGATCAAGGCACAGGCAAGACTGATTGGAAAAGATATCCAGAACGCCGCAATGCCAGAAGAACAGAAAGATGATGATGAAGATGCCGAGAACGAAGAGTATTAAGACAATTGAAGCCGAGATCTCCCAAACCGAAGAACAACTCCGGCGCCTTAAAGAGCGCTGCGATAAAGTATCGCAGAAACTAGATGCTCTCTATGAGCTCAAGAAGCACCGGGAGCAGGAGGAATTACTAAAAGCTATTGATAAAAGTACCCGAACTAAAGCTGAGATCCTCGCGTTTCTGGAAAGTCATGCATAAAAGAAATACGGCTGGCAGAAAATCTGTCAGCCGTATGGTTTGAGTTGTAAAATCCTGGGAAATTAGCAATCAAATAATAGATTTAATTGTCCGTATATCACATTTTGTTCAATTTGCTTCAGGTCGTTTGTCATAAAAGATAAATCAATATCATTGCCATCTTCACATAGCCTTTGTATTGCAAGGTTTCTAACATACATATCTATATCATAAACTAAAGAATTATACATATGTGAAAATGCAAAACCCAAACAACCGAAAAACAGAATTAATAATGAAACAACTACTAGGAACAAATACAACTTACTCACCTCTACTGGGTGAGTTGCAATTGTAATAAATTCGCTAGTAATATATGCCATACTAATCGAATGACATGAACGTAAAATGCACAATATAAAAAAGCAAGAAAGTTTTTTCTTGCTTGTATACTTTAATAACATGCCTTTAATTTCCACCAACTCGTCCAGCAACCTTCACACGATGATTGCTTCGCTTGAACATGACTAAGCCAATTGCCAACCACAGTACGCTATTAGTAATTGAGATTGCCAGATAATAGCCAAAACCATAATTCGCCTTTGTGGCAAGCAGTTGCAGCCAATTCAGCATTGGTTCAAGTGGCAAAATAACTTGTAATAGTTTAAATGCCGGCATAGTAAAGTCAATCTGTGCGAGCAATAGCAATAAGTATGCGTATTGCACAAGCTGGATAATTCCACTAATTTCTTTTAACCATATTGCTAAGGCGATCAACAAATAGCCTAAGCCGATAATCGTAACTATTACCAACAAGATTGGGATGATAGCTATAGCTGGAATCAAAATCGGCCTTCTTGTTACTAGGGTCAAGGCCAAGCCAATTACAACCATCTCTATTGCAGCAAAAATTAGGCTAACTACGTTTTTGATAAAAAAGTAGAACTCAACCTTCTTCGGCATCAAGTATATCTGTTCTAGCATCCCTGACTGCGCCCGATTGTGAATATCAAAGTACAGCGAGCTAATAGTTTCGCTCAGTAAGCTCCAGCAAGTATAGCCTAGAAAGGCATAAGCATAAGCTTGGTCGCTTAACTGACTTCCATTGGTAACAAAAACTAGCATAAAAGCAACCGTAAAGACCAACAGCTTTGCAGCTGAGTCCAGGGGATACTTTTTCATTCTTGCACTTCTAATGTAAAGCTCTGCTTGCAATTCTTTCATATTCTTCCCTCCAAGCTTCTGTCTGTGGCTTTACAGATGTCCCATTTGTAATAAAAACGACTTTATCCGCAATTTTTTCTGCAAAGTCTAAGTCATGTGTAGTAATGATAATTCCCATTTCTTGAACTTGGGCTAATTCTTTAATCAACGCGATTACTTCATTTACGGCATTGATATCTAGTCCTAAAGTCGGCTCGTCCATAATCACTAGCTGAGGGTGAGCGATCAACGTCATACAAATAGCTGCACTCTGTTGCATCCCCCGACTTAATTCATTAATTGGAGTGTCCTTCTTATCAGTCAAGCCAAATCTGGTTAAAATCTCTGTTCCTCGTTTTAGAGCTTCAGTTTTGGCAATTCCCCGCATAAGGCCCCAATATACGAAATTGTCAATCAAGCTTAATTCGTCAACCAAATTAGTTGCATTTTCTAAAAGCGCTGCAGACTCTTGGTGAATTTTCTTAAAGTCATCTGCTTTAACGTCACGATCGTGAAATAGTACTTTTCCATTATCTGTTTCAACTAATCCCAAAATGCTTTTAATCGTTGTTGTTTTTCCGGCGCCATTAGTCCCTAGTAGAACTAGGATTTCTTTATTATCTAAAGTGAAGCTAACGTCAGATAAAACTTTTTTAGGTGTAGCCTTGTTTAAGTTGAAAGTTTTGCCAATGTTTTCAACAGTTAGTAGCATGATTTCCCTCTTTTCTATGGTAGTGCACTTATATAGTAGTCTTCATTTCTTAAACCAATAAACCGTGGATGATTCATCTGTGGAAAAGATGGAAATGAAATTGATAATAACTCTGGAATAAATAACCTGATAACCCTATAATTTTCAATGAACGGTGGAGTAATATCTAAAAAGCATGCACTTGACGATACATTTTTAATGTCATCAATTAATTTTCGTATATTCGGCTTGTGATCTCTCACTTTAATATTTTCTACTTTAGAGACTCTAGAATTAATATACTCTACATTTTCTTGAAAGTTTGCTGGATTTGCAAAATAGGTGACATTATCGTCTAAATTAACAATCTTTCTTCTATCTACATCAGCAAAAACAGGATTATCTATTAAACTCATTCGACAAGTTTCAAGGTCAGCTATTGCTTCTGCTAATCCCCTAAAAAGTGCGTTAGCAATATTTGTCCCGCCCTGTAATCCAAAAGAAATCGCTGGTACATTTTTTCCGCTCCTAGAAATTAGAATTGAAAGTTCCTATTAACTTGCCAAGAAAAAAAGCGCCCAGGGGCAAGCCCTAGTCGCTTTTCATTGCTTACTTGTCAGCCATGATCTTCTTAACCAGCGCGATGTTTTCTTCGCTAGTCAAGGATTCCTTGGTTGCCTTGTCAGCCAAGTCAGCCAAGTCAGCAGTTGACAGCTTCTTCATTTCGCTTCTGATGCGCAGAACTGAAGTTGCACTCATTGAGTATTCATCAAGACCCATTGAAAGCAGGATTGGGAACATGATTGAATCGCCAGCTGCTTCACCACACATGCCGCACCAGATGCCAGCTTCGTGAGCTGAGTCGATCGTGTGCTTGATCAAGCGCAGAACTGATGGGTTGTATGGTTGGTACAGGTATGAAACGTGTTCGTTGCCACGGTCAGCAGCCATGGTGTATTGAATCAAGTCGTTGGTACCAATTGAGAAGAAGTCGACTTCCTTGGCAAATTGGTCAGCCAAGACAGCAGCTGCCGGAACTTCGATCATCATCCCGACTTGCAGGTCGTCGCCAACCTTCACGCCCTTGGCAACCAGCTTGTCCTTTTCTTCCTTAAGGACAGCCTTGGCTTGGTGCAATTCGTCCAAAGTACCGATCATTGGGAACATGATGCCCAGCTTGCCGTATGCGGATGCACGAAGCAAAGCCCGGAGTTGGGTCCGGAAGATTTCTTGGTTCTTCAATGACAGACGGATGGCACGAATGCCCAGGAATGGGTTCATTTCTTCTGGCAGGTCCCAGTAGCTCAAGTGCTTGTCACCACCGATGTCCATGGTTCTGATGATGACTTGCTTGCCGTTCATGCCTTCCAGAACCTTCTTGTAGGCTTCAAATTGGTCTTCTTCAGTTGGGAAGTCATTTGAGTTCATGTACAAGAATTCAGTTCTGAACAAGCCGACAGCTTCGGCACCGTTTTCCAAGACGCCGTCAAGGTCGTCTGGAGTACCGATGTTGGCTGCGATCGTGAAGCGCTTGCCATCAGCAGTTACTGATGGTTCGTTCTTCAGCTTGCGCCATTCAGCCTTTTGCTTGGCGAAGTCTTCACCCTTCTTGGTGTATTCGGCAACTTGTTCGTCAGTTGGCTCAACGATGGCTACGCCATCCAAGCCGTCAGCGATCAGCATTTGCCCGTTCTTGACAGAAGTGGTGATCTTTTGGGTACCAACAACGGCAGGAATTTCCAAAGACCGAGCCATGATGGCTGAGTGAGCGGTCCGGCCGCCCAAGTCAGTTACAAAGCCCTTTACGTAGTCCTTGTTCAATTGCGCGGTGTCACTAGGAGTCAAGTCTTCAGCAACCAAAACGACTTCGTGGTCGATCGCTGCCAAGTTTGGCAATTCCTTGCCAAGCAAGTGAGCCATGATTCTCTTAGAAACGTCACGGACGTCAGCAGCACGTTCTTGCATGTACGCGTTGTCGGTCATGCTTTCGAAGATAGTAATGAAGTTTTGTGCTACGGCGTCAAGTGCGGCTTCACTGTTTTCAGTGGAGTTCTTGATTTCGTTTTCGATTTGACCAGTGAATTCTGGGTCGGACAGGAAAAGCAAGTGTGCATCGAAGACCTTGGCTTCTTCTTCGCCAAGGCTCTTGACAGCAACGCTGCGGATGTTTTCCAATTCAGCCTTTGAATCAGCAATTGCCTTTTCAAAGCGGGCTACTTCAGCATCAACGTCTGAAACAGTCTTCTTTTCGAATGACAAATCTGGTTCAACCAAGAGGTAGGCTGGAGCAACAGCTACACCGTCACTTGCGGCGATCCCCTTTAAAGTTTCAGTCATTATTCAGCCAAACCTTCTTTTGACATAGTTTCAGCAATAGCAGCCAAAGCTTCCTTTTCGTCGTCGCCTTCAGCAGAGATGGTAACATCTGCACCTTGGCCAACGCCAAGTGACATAACACCCATGATTGACTTCAAGTTTACTGACTTGCCGTTGTATTCAAGGTTGATGTCTGAACCAAACTTTGAAGCAGCTTGTACCAACAAGGTAGCTGGACGTGCGTGGATACCAGTTTCAGCAGTAATGTGAAATTCTTTCTTTTCCATAGTAAATTATCTCCTTTAAAAATCAAAAATCGGGTAGCGATGTACCGTTTCCTCTAAAGAATAACATGTTTTTCCCAGCAACACAACATTTTTTGTAAATGTTTTCATTTGCTTAAGCCTTGTTGTCGACGGACGTATAGATAATCGTCCCCCCACGCATGGCCTTGCCTGTTATCTTCTTGTTCTTGCCATAATTGCGCAGAGCCTGTTGAAAGTCAAAGGCAGTCGCGGCTTCCACCTTATACTCTGGCAACTCGCCTGAGACCAGCTGATCCAAGATCTTGGTGTAGTCCAATATGTCTTACCTCCTTAGAATTAAGCGCTTTTTGACACTCAAGCATTGTACAACCAAATCGCCGCAATTGCCAATTATTAGCTAAGTTTTTTCCCGCTTTTTCTGTTAATTCGACATTAAAAGGAAGTAAATTGCATAATTATTTTTAGTCGTTTGCATTCTTAAAAACTATTTGAAAATTTTAAAAGGCCTCAAAAACTACTTACCTTTTCCAAGTCTTAGCACTTGACGTTTAAGAGTGCTAAGTCCTATAATCAAACCGTAAGCTTATACGGAAAGGCGGTACTTACAATGCTGTGTCAAAACTGTCATCAGCGGCAAGCCTCGATCCATCTGTACACGAAAATCAACGGCGTGAACAAGGAAATTGACTTGTGCCAACACTGCTACCAAGAATTGAGAAACAAGCAAGGAAATACAAATATGAACAACAACGAATTTTTCGGCGATTTCGATGACCTCTTCAACGCATTGAATCGCAACAGCAACCCCAACAACGGGAACAGCGACGAAGGAAATGACGGCCAGTTCGGCAGCCAGATTCCCGGCCGGGGCGGAAACGGGGGGAATGGGAACGGCCAGTCCATTCTTGACCAGTTTGGGACGGACTTGACCGATCTGGCCAGAAAGGGCAAGATCGACCCGGTAATCGGCCGCGACAAGGAGATCGCCCGGGTAATTGAAATCCTCAACCGCCGGACCAAGAACAACCCAGTCCTGATCGGTGAAGCCGGCGTTGGTAAGACTGCCGTGGTTGAAGGCCTGGCCCAAGACATCGTCGACGGCTCAGTTCCAGCCAAGCTGCAGAGCAAGCGGATCATCTCTTTGAACGTCGTGTCCCTGGTCCAAGGGACCGGGATCCGCGGCCAGTTTGAGCAAAGAATGCAGCAGCTGATCAAGGAGCTGCAGTCCCAACCTGACATCATCCTCTTCATCGATGAAATTCACGAGATCGTTGGCGCGGGCAATGCCGAAGGCGGCATGGACGCCGGCAACATCATCAAGCCGGCACTGGCGCGTGGTGAGCTGCAATTGGTTGGGGCCACGACCATCAAGGAATACCGCGAGATTGAAAAGGACTCTGCCCTGGCCCGGCGCTTCCAGCCGGTTGAGGTCAAGGAGCCAAGCATCGATGAAACCATCCGCATCCTCAAGGGGATTCAAAAGCGCTACGAGGACTACCACCACGTGCACTACACCGATGGCGCCATCGAAGCCGCGGTCAAGCTGTCCGCCCGCTACATCCAGGACCGCTTCCTGCCAGACAAGGCCATCGACTTGCTGGATGAGGCCGGCTCACGGATGAACCTGACCATCCCTTACATCGACAAGGAAAAGGTCCAGGAACGGATCAACGCGGCTGAAAACCTGAAGCAGCAGGCCTTGAAGAGCGAAGACTACGAAAAGGCTGCCTACTACCGCGACCAGATCGAAAAATACGAGAAGATGAAGGACCAAAACGTCGATCCAGACAAGACCCCGGTCATTACTGACAAGGTCATGAACAAGATCGTCGAAGAAAAGACCAACATCCCAGTCGGCGAAATCCAGAAGCAGGAAGAGAACCAGCTGGTCAACCTGGCCAGCGACCTGGAAGAAAAGGTCATCGGGCAAAACGAAGCCGTGGAAAAGGTTGCCCGGGCTATCAGAAGAAATCGGAT
Source organism: Lactobacillus sp. 23-2 (assembly GCF_044902225.1). Classification (NCBI taxonomy): domain Bacteria; kingdom Bacillati; phylum Bacillota; class Bacilli; order Lactobacillales; family Lactobacillaceae; genus Lactobacillus; species Lactobacillus sp. 23-2. The sequence continues at coordinate 7,174 of NZ_JAOQBX010000004.1, forward strand.
CGGCTTCAACAAGTCTGGCCGCCCAATCGGCACCTTCCTCTTCGTCGGTCCGACTGGCGTCGGAAAGACCGAGCTGGCCAAGCAGCTGGCCCTGAAGATGTTCGGCAGCGAAGACGCGATGATCCGCTTCGACATGTCCGAATACATGGAGCAATACTCAGTCTCCAAGCTGATCGGCTCAGCTCCAGGCTACGTGGGCTACGAAGAAGCCGGCCAGCTGACTGAGCGCGTCCGCCACAACCCATACAGCCTGATCCTGCTGGACGAAGTTGAAAAGGCCCACCCTGACGTCTTGAACCTCTTCCTGCAGATCATGGATGACGGCCGCCTGACTGACTCTCAAGGCCGCACCGTCTCCTTCAAGGACACGATCATCATCATGACCTCTAACGCCGGCCAAGGCATCAAAGCCACGACTGTCGGCTTTGGCGCCGAACAGCACCATGACGAGGCTGAAGAGACCCGCAAGGTGATGAGCCAGTACTTCAAGCCGGAATTCTTGAACCGTTTTGACGACATCATCCAGTTCCACCCATTGACCAAGGAGAACCTCCTGCAGATCGTCAACCTGATGCTGGCCAAGACCAACGCCATGGTTGCCGACCAAGGCATCCACATCGACGTGACCGAAGCCGCCAAGGGCAAGCTAGTTGAAGAAGGCTACGACCCAGCCATGGGTGCCCGGCCGCTGCGCCGCGTGATCCAGGAAGAGATCGAGGACAAGGTGGCTGACTTCAAGCTGGACCACACTGAAGCCAAGAACCTGCTGGCTGACTTGCAAGACCAGCAAATCGTCATCTCTGAAAAGACAGCTGAAAGCGATGAAAACCCTACTCCAGACAAGGACGACGCTTCCAAGACAGACAGCAAAAAATAAGCTCATTTAGCAATTCTATACGAGAAAGCAAGAATCTAAAAAAGATTCTTGCTTTTTTACTGAATGCGCTATAATTGAGTTAAGAAGATATTAAGAAGCTATAGAAATGGGTGAGATTTATGCATTTGATTGATGTAACCAACAGCTATTCTACATTGGTCCAGAGCCAACTGAACACGACGGCGGCTACTTTCGTCAAGGTCTACTCTCTTGGCAATACTTCCGTTGTTTTCACTGAAAGCAGCGACGCCATTGGTATCGTATTGGAAAACCATGACCGGCGGATTCGGGTCGAAGAAATTGAATTTGTCATCAAGCGTCTGGTGCCAACTGACCGCAGCTATCAATTGACCGTTGACAGCGGGCGGCGCGTAATCGAAATTCACGTCGACAAATGACGTGCCCTGCAGCTAATTAACCAATATTCTTCAGCAGACGGACCGTGAAAACGGTCCGTTTTGTTTTGCTATTTTTTCACGCAAAAACAGCTGCCTCCTGGGCAGCTGTTTTAGTTTGTTGATTTTGCCTGTTAAAGCTTTTCGGTCAGCTTGACGTCTGGGTACTTGTCATGGAACCAGCGCTCAGCAAAGGCATTTTCAAAAAGGAAGAGCGGGTTGCCGAAGCGGTCCTTAACCAAAAGGTTGCGGCTGGATGACATCTTCGGGTCCAGCTGGTCTGGATCGATCCAGCGGGCAACCCGGTGGCCCAGGGAGGTCATTTCGACATCGGAATTGTATTCGTTCTTCATCCGGTATTGGAAAACTTCAAACTGCAGCTGGCCAACCGCGCCTAAGATGTAGTCCTCAGTCTGATAGTTGCGGTAGAGCTGGACGGCCCCTTCTTGCACCAGCTGGTTCATCCCCTTGTGGAATGATTTCTGCTTCATGACGTTCTTTGGTGAGACCCGCATGAAGAGTTCCGGGGTAAATTCCGGAAGCGGAGCAAATTCAACCTTGTGCTTGCCGGCATAGATGGAGTCGCCGATCTGAAAGTTGCCAGTATCGTAGAGACCAACGATATCACCGGCCACGGCTTCAGAAACCTGAACGCGGGCACTGGATTCAAACTCAACGGCATTGTTCAGGCGGACTGGCTTGCCGGTTCTGGCCAAGGTGACGTCCAAGCCCTTGCTGAACTCACCGGAGCAGACGCGGACAAAGGCAATCCGGTCCCGGTGCTGGGGGTTCATGTTGGCCTGGATCTTGAAGATGAAACCGGAGAATTCATCGTCATCTGGCGCTAAAGTCTCAGTCTCATTGACCACGTGGGCCGCTGGTGCCGGTGCCAGGTCGACAAAGCTCTGCAAGAAGGTCTCAACCCCAAAATTGGTCAAGGCTGAGCCGAAGAAGACCGGCGTCTGCTTGCCAGCCAAAACGGCCTCACGGTCAAATTCCGCCCCGGCCCCTTCCAGCAGCTCGATTTCATCCATGGTATCCAGGTATTGGGGATCATCAGCCAGTGGCTGGTCTGGATCCAGACGCCCTGCCTCATTCAGCGGCAGGAAGCGGTGGTCGGCATCTGCCGGGTGGTAGAGCTCGATCCGGTGGTTGGCGATGTCGTACAGACCTTTCATAGTCTGGCCCATGCCGATTGGCCAGTTCATGGCCACCCCTTCAATGCCCAGGACGTCTTCCAGTTCAGCAACCAGGTCCAAGGGCTCTCTGCCGTCCCGGTCCAGCTTGTTCATGAAGGTGAAGACGGGAATCCCGCGCTGGCGGACGACCTTGAACAGCTTCTTGGTCTGGGGCTCAATCCCGCGAGCGGAGTCAATAACCATGACCGCGGCGTCGACTGCCATCAGGGTCCGGTAGGTGTCTTCTGAGAAGTCTTGGTGGCCTGGGGTGTCCAGAATGTTGATCCGCTTGCCCTCGTATTCAAACTGCATCACGGATGAGGTAACGGAAATCCCACGCTTCTTTTCAATCTCCATCCAGTCGGAAGTAGCGTAGTTGCCGGTCTTTCTGGCCTTAACGGTCCCAGCGCTTCTGATGACCCCACCAAGGAGCAGCATCTGTTCCGTAATCGTCGTCTTACCGGCGTCGGGGTGGGAAATAATGGCAAAAGTGCGCCGCTTATTTACTTTATCCAATAATTCTTTGTTCATTAATGTTTCTTTTCTTTCTCGTTTTCTCTATCTTCTGTATTCTCGTGCTGGTATTCCTGCTCAGCCTGCGGCGACGGAAAGACTTCCTCGCCTTTGGGCAAAGTCAATAAGACCGTGAGCAGACGGGACCCCTGCATTCTTCTGGTCGTCAAGACCATGCCGTTGTCCAGGTGGACCATCAAGTGCTCAGTCTTGCCTGGGATCACGCCCAGTTTGGTAATCACGTAGCCGGCGATCGTGTCGACGTCTTCCATTTCCAGGTCAGTCCCGAACTGGTCGTTGAAGTCGTCCAGCGGCATCTTGCCGTAGACCACGTATTCATAGTCGTTGAGCTTGGTGGCCAGAACTTCCGTCTTGTCGACCTCGTCCGCGATGTCGCCGACGATTTCCTCAATCAGGTCTTCCAGGGTAACCAGACCAGTGATTCCGCCGTATTCATCCGTCAAGATGGCGATCTGCTGCTGGCTCTGCTGCATCTGGGCCAAAAGCTGGTCCAGCTCAATCGTTTCTGGGGCAAAAAGCGGCACGGACAAGAGCCGCTCATAAGTCAGCTGGTCAAAGCCCACCCGTCTGGCCTCGCGCAGGATGGTCCTGATGTGGATGACGCCAACGATGTTGTCCTTATCCTGCTGGTAGACGGGGATGCGGGAGTAAGGCTGGCTGAGAATGTCATCAATGTTCCCTGCCAAATCATCCTCGATGTCGATCATGAAGGCATCGGTCCGCGGCACCATGACTTCGCGGGCAACCTTGTCATGGAAGTTCATGCTGCCTTCGATCATGGTGTATTCCATATCCGTCAAAAAATGAGCCGCGTGCAGCTTGTCAGCTTCGTCCTGCAGCTCTTCCTTGCCTTGTTCGTCATTGCTCGTGAAACGGCTTTTTAGTTTGTCCAGTAGACTGCCGGTCCCGGGGTCACTAGTCATATCTCTGTCTTATCTCACTTTCTTGAAACTTGAAACCTAAATAAAAACAATTATAGCATAGGCCAGGGCAGAATATGATAAAATACCACGATAGAAAGAGGTATTCGACCATGAAAATGAGACGCATCGTATTGGTATTTATCTTCCTGCTGCTGATTCCCTACATCTGCAGCCTGGCCATCATCGGCATTGGCTACAACGCCCTGGTCCTGCACTCCAGCGACCCCTTCCGGACCGCCATTGGCGCCTTGGTCGGGGCCATCATCATGATGGCCGTCAAGGCAACCATTCAGCGGCCCTTGAACCTGCTGGCCGGGGACATCTATGACAGCTTCTTGAAGCAGCTGCTGCGTTTCTTCAGCATCCGCCGGCGGCCCATTCTGCAAGCGGCCAACGTCGTCCTGGACTTCGTCCTCTGCACGCTGGCGACCATCATCGTCCGCCACGTCCTGCCCCTGAACATCATCGTCGGCACGTCCACTGGCTTCGTGCTCTTGATCATGTTCATCTCAACTTGCCTGGGTGCCTATATCGAATACGACAATCTGTCGATTGACTCAGAAGCCAATCAAGAATAGTTAAAAACTACTTTTCCGAGCTGATTTCAAGATACATGGTCTTGGTCAGCTTTTTGTTTGCCAAATCCAGCTGGCGCAGAATGTATGGAGTCAGGTTTTCCACCATGCTGGTCTGGAACTTGTCGCCCAATTCGCCGGCTTCGTTCATGAACTTCGGCAGCTCAAAGTTCAGCGGCAGGTCAAAGGCTACGGCGCTGGCTGATTCTTCCTTTTGAAAGACCTTGGCCTTGGGCAGGGAGAACTTGAGCAGGCCTGGCACTTGGTCAACTTCCTCTGGAATCGCTACCCCGTACCAGTACATAAAGTGCTCTGGCCCAAAGACGATCAGGTTGGCCCGGTTTTCGCCCAAGTCATGATCCTTGACAAACTTCTGGAAGGCCTCGTCTTCTTCAACGCTTTGGTTGCAGCCGCCAAATGACGCGTTGCTGTCCATCATGGCGTCAGGAAAGGCCTTGCCGATAAAGGTCAATGCTTCGATTTCATTGTTCATGCTTCTATCGCTCCTATTGGTATTGATGCTTGTTCTTCTGCTAATTGGCTGAAAGCTTGCGTTCCAGCCATCCTTGACTATTATACTAAAAAAGCCTGGCCCGGCTCAGTATTCGCTCAGCTCGTCCAGGTCGATGACCTCCCCGCTTAAAAAAGCGGCAATTTCACTCGTGGAGAAGCCATGGACATACAGGTATTGCTTGATCTTCTGCTCCCTGATGCCCTCATCATAGCGCCTGAAGCGCTTGTAGGCCTTGATTCCCTGCCTCTTCAGGGCTTCCAGCTGCTCCTCTTCGCTGTCATTGAAGTCAAAGGAGTCAACGACAGCAGCCGCCAGGGTGCTGGTAAAGCCATGGCTGAAGAGCTTGGCCTGCATCTTGCGCTTGACCTCTTTTTGGGCAATTTTTCCCTGCTGGCGGATGAGTGACTTGACCAGGCGCTGGCCGACGGCGATCCAGTCAGCCGCCGCCACTTCCGCGATGGCTTCAGCGGCCGTCTCCTGGTCCAGCCCCTTGCGCTGCAGGTCCCGGCTGACCGCCTTTGGACCGCTCTGGCCGACTTTGAGGTCGTTTTTGATAAAGAGGCGGGCATATTCGGGGTCATTCAGATAGCCCAGGTCAGCCAGCTCACCAATGGCGCTGGCAGCGGCAGCTTCTGAGATCTCGTGCTTGACCAGGTAGTCGTGGACTTCCTTGATCGTTCGCGGCTCATAGCCCAGGTATGTGGCGGCCAGCTCTGTGGCCTTGGCGTCAGCGTCAAAGGCGCGGACCTGGTCAATCTGCTGGTCAGTGAGCTCCTGCTCCTTGAGCAGGACGAATTCGGCCAAAGTCTTTTCGCTGACCGAAAAGGCATAATGGCCGTCCAAAAAGATATTGTAGCGCCCAGGGCGCTTCTGTGCACTAACTTTTGTAATAATTGCCATCTGATTCACCATTTTCTTTTTTCAGCATCTTTGCCTCTATATCTTAGCAAATTGGACGAAAGCGCGCGAATTTCTTGCTATTTGCCGGCTAAGGCCGGTATAATATCTTGTCGGCTTATTATTTTTTCATTGTAGAAAGAACAGAACTAACATGCAAAAAGACCATCATTTTAAAGAAAGAAAAGGCGGCTTCCGCAAGGACGCAAATAGCCGCTACAGCCAAAACAAGAGCCAGCGCGGCCAGGCCAAGGCGCAAAAAGAGCGCGACGTGATCATTACGGTCAAGCGCCTGGGCATCAACGGCGAAGGGATCGGCTACTACAAGAAGAAGATCATCTTCATTCCTGGCGCCCTGCCGGAAGAAGTAGTCGTGGCCAAGATCGTTAAGGAATACCCCCACTACATGCAAGGGGAGTTGGTCCGGATCAAGGAAAAGAGTCCTGACCGGGTAGCCTTCCCTGACCAGGTCAGCCCGGAAATCGGCGGCCTGGAACTGGCCCACATGAACTACGACGCCCAGCTGCGCTTCAAGCGCGACAACGTGCTGGCGGCCCTCGACAAGTACCACCCGCGCGGCTACAAGAACTACAAGGTCAAGCGGACCATCCCCGCGCCTGAGCAATGGCACTACCGGGCCAAGGCCCAGTACCAGATCGAGCGTTCCGGCAAGGATGTTCTGCTGGGGATGTACGCGCCTAACTCCCACCGCCTGATCGACCTGCCGGAAATGCCGACCCAAAGCGTTGACACCCAGAGAACCGAGCGGGCCATCAAGGACCTGATCGTCAAGCTGGACGTGCCGATCGCCGACGTCCGCCGCCAGCGGCAAGGGATCAAGACCATCGTGGTTCGCCAATCCGAAGCCACTAAGGAAATGCAGGTCACTTTGATCACGGTTGGCCACCGCTTGAAGCACATGCTGGAACTGGCAGACCGGATCATGGAATTGCCTGACGTCGTTTCCGTCTATCAGAACGAAACCGACTGGCAAAACCCACAGGTCTGGGGCAACAAGACTGAAAAGCTCAAGGGCCAGAACCAGATCATGGAAGAAATCATGGGCAAGCAGTTTGCCTTGAGCCCAAGAGCCTTCTTCCAGTTAAACCCAGTCCAGACCACGACCCTGTACTCAGAAGCCCTTAAGCTTCTCAGCCTGACGCCAGACATGACCCTGATCGATGCCTACTCCGGGGTTGGGACCCTGGGGATTCTGGCCAGCGACCAAGTCAAGCAGGTCATCGGGATCGAAAGCATCCCGGAAGCCGTCCTGGATGCTCAGCACAACTGCGAGCTCAACCACGTCAAGAATGCCAGCTACCTGCAAGGCAGCGTGGAAAAGCTGCTGCCCCAGCTGCAAAAGGACGAGGTGCCAATTGACGCCTTGATCGTTGACCCGCCGCGGACTGGTCTGGCCAAGAGCCTGATCAAGACCCTGCTCCGCGTCAAGCCGGAGAGCTTTGTCTATATCTCCTGCAACCCGTCAACCCTGGCTCAGGACTTGGTGCTCCTGGGCGAGGCTTATGACGTCCGCGTCATCGAAAACGTCGACATGCTCCCGCAGACCCCGCGCTGCGAATGCATCGCCAAGCTGGTCCTGCGCAAGGACTTGCGTTAAAAATTCAGCCAACAAAAGAGGCCAGAAGACTTAAATCTTCTGGCCTTTTCTTATAGCCGCTTGCAGTAGAAGCAGCTTTCCAAGTGGATGAGGTAGCTCATCAATTAATAGTCACGATATTCAATTTTCTATGTTCACCAATGGCTTTACAAACTGTGATAAACATTTACTTGTTTTGAGTTTTACGTCCTAGCGTAATGAAAAAAGAATCGAGTTATTTATTGTGTATTGCCACTTGGCAGCTTCAAGCTTTATGGTCTCCCCTAAGAGAGAGACAGCGAAATCATAATTACAAAAATTGTATAAAATCTGGAGATAAAAACTTCTGTTCAGTTGTTTTCTACCTCTTCCACGCCTTTAGTATAGCACGGTTATGCAACCGCTTGCAAGAGAAAGTTTTGCTTTTTTGCTTTATTTTTTACTTCAAATATTTGCGCAAGAATTTGGCCACCGTCTTCTTGTACAGGCGGTGATTGTGCTCAATGGATTCCGCGTGAGTGGCTCCCTTGACGACCAATAGCTGCTTAGGACCGCTGCTAGCCCGGTAGTTCTTGTAGACCATTTCCGTAGGCACGAACTTATCCTTGGATCCATGGATGAAGAGCATCGGCTTCTTGTTCTTGTGCAGCTGCTTCAGGCTGGAGGCATCCCCTAAAAAGTAGCCGGCCTTCACCCGGGAGACCAGGCTCAGGACCTCAACCAACGGGAAGCGCGGAAAGGCTGGCATCCCGTACAGGGCCTTGGCTTCATGCTCGATTTCATTCTTGGCGTTGGTGTAGCCGCAGTCTTCAATAAAGCACTTAACCTGCTTGGGCAGCTTGAGGCCGCTGGTCATCATCGTGGTCGCGCCGCCCATGGAGACGCCCATGATGGCGATCTCGGACCGCTGGCCAGTCTGCTTGATCACCTGCTGGCTCCACTTGCGCACGTCAGTCTTCTCCAGCCAGCCATAGCCCACGTACTTGCCCTGGCTCTGTCCATGCGCCTCCGCGTCAGGCAGCAGGATATTGTAGCCCAAGGAGTGGAAAAGCTGGGCATAGGCCCCCATATTCTCTTTGTTGGACATGAAGCCGTGCAAGACGATGACCGTCTTTTTGGATTTTTTGGCCGGCAGATAATAGGCGGCTAATCTATACTTATTATTGGCGGACATCATGGTCCAATGCTGCTTTTTGACGTCCCGGTACCACTTTTTCTCAGCGTACAAAGGCGTTGACTTCTTCAAGCGCACCGTTCCGTTGGAGACAAAGGTCTTCTTCCCGGGCACTTCAGCCACATTGAAAAAATACAGTCCTGCTGCCAGGAACAAGGCCAAAGCGGCCAGGACGATCCCCGTGACCATCCAGATGATCTTTTTGTGCGTCTTAGTCAATTGATATTCCTCTTTTCACAATCCTATCTCTACATGGATTATTTTCTTTACGAAAAGCAATAGATACAGTATACCATATAAAAATCAGAAAGGTAATTAGTGAGGTCAATCCATGCTGCTCAGCAATTTTCTGCAATTAATCAATGATTTAAACGACCAGACCCCCTTGTATGCCCAAATCGGCCAGGAGCTCCACCCCCTCAGCAAGGTCGCGCTGACGCGGGATGCTTGTGAATTCCACTGCGGCCAGCGCCCCTTGACTAAAAAGAAGCTGCTTGGCCTTTTGGGCAAGGGCTCCAAGGCAATTCCCGTGATCGTCTGTCTTGGCGACCAACAGCTGATGATTTTTGGCATGCAGATTCTGACGGACAGGCCGGGAGTCGTTTTTAAATAAAGATACGAAAAGTACCCAACCGCGCTGCTTTTCCCACATTCGATTGCCAAAAATAAAAAGACGCCCATCTTACGATGAGTGTCTCAATAACATTGAACCATCAGGTCCGTCTTTTTGCTTGATTACTTAGCCTTGCCGGCTGCCTTCTTGTCGTCAGCTTCCAGCTTCTTGCCCAAGTCAATGATGTACTTGCGCAGGGCATCCTTGGTTTCTGGGTGGGTCAGGCCGTATTGGATTGAAGTTTCCATGTAGCCTTCCTTGTTGCCGACGTCGAAGCGGTTGCCAGTAAATTCGTGGGCAAAGACGCGCTGGGTTCTGTTCAAAGCGTCAATGGCGTCAGTCAATTGAATTTCGCCACCGGCACCTGGCTTTTGCTGGTCCAGCATGTCGAAGATTTCTGGAGTCAGCAGGTAGCGGCCGATAATGGCCAGGTCGCTTGGGGCCTTGTCAACGTCTGGCTTTTCCACGAAAGTCTTGACATTGTACAAGCCTGGCTCAGTTTCGCCGATTGGGTCGATAACCCCGTACTTGTTGACTTCCTTGTGTGGCACCTTCATAACCGCGATGGTTGAAGCGTGGGTCTTGTCGTAGCAGTCAATCAGTTGCTTGGTCAAAGGCGTCTTGTCCTTCATCAGGTCGTCGCCAAGCATGACTACGAATGGTTCGCCAGCGATAAAGCTGCGGGCCCGGTTAACGGCATCGCCCAAGCCGGCTGGGTGTGGCTGCCGGGTGAAGTACAAGTTGACCTTCATGTTGGACATGGTCGTGTCGCGAACCACCTTCAACAAGGCATCCTTGTGCTTTTGGGTCAAGTTGTCTTCCAATTCTGGGTTTGAGTCGAAGTGGTCTTCGATTGACCGCTTGCTTCTGCCAGTAACGATCAGAATGTCTTCAATGCCGGAAGCCATGGCTTCTTCAACGATAAATTGGATCGTTGGCTTGTCAACGATCGGCAGCATTTCCTTAGGCATGGCCTTGGTTGCTGGCAAAAATCTCGTTCCTAACCCAGCGGCAGGAATAATCGCTTTTCTTACTTTCATCAATTACATCCTCTTTTCTTCTATCAGTCGTGTTTATGAAAGCATTTCAACTGCAAGCGTATAATAACACATTTATAGTGAACGTGCCACCTTGTCGGGCAAATCACTTGTCTTGATGACGTTTGTCACGCCAGCGCTTGAGCCATTCAGCTAAAAAGCCGTTATAGTAGACTGCTGGCCCCATTTTCACTTCATCGATGGCGGCGTTGACTGCCGTGCCAAACAAGAGCACGACGGCCAGCAAATTCAGCCATAACATGAAAATGATAAAAGTACCAACGATACCATAATTTTCCCATTTTACCGGAAAATGACCCAGATAGTAGGCAAACAGGTAGGCCAAGGCCTCCCAGCCCACCACCGTCGTGATGGTTCCAGGCATGACCGCTTTCTTGCGCATATTGACATTGGGCACGATAGCGTTCAAGTAGTAAACCGTCACGGTCATGATCACCAGCAGGATCAGCCAGCGGTAGCTGAAGAGGCGGTTGATCGGCGCCATCGAATAGTTGAAGACCGGTGCGAAAAAGCTCAGAATCTGCTGGCCAAAAATCACGGCCAAAGCCAGCAGCGTGAACAAGGTGACCAAGAGGGCGCTGAAAATGATGGTCAAAAGCCGGTTCCAGATGAAGTGCCAAAAACCCAGCTGCAATTCTTCCAAGTGCACCCCATACAGGCGGTTCATGCCAACCCTGATGGCATTGACCATGGAAGACATGGACCAAAGGGCCACGATCGCACCAAAGGAGATATAGCCCGTTGACTGGGTCTTCAGCAAGGTCTGCACGATCGGAATGACGTACTTGATCATATCGCTGGGCAGCATCAGCTCCAGATATTCAGTGATCGGGTCAGTATCAATATGAAACAGCGGCAAGACGTTGCCGACAATGATCACGATTGGAAAAATTGAGAAAAGAAGGTAGTAGGCGATGACGATTGAACTTTGAAAAATCTCACCCTGCGACGTGCAATGGGACAGATGCTCAAAGAAGTCCCCCACCCGCTGGCGCTGCTGCTCAATTTTTCCAGTCATGTCAATTAGTCATCCATTTCGTCAAAGTGAGGAATGTACTTTTCCAAGCCATCGTATGGTTCTTGCAGAGTCAAGATCTTTGGCCCGTCCTCAGTAATGGCAAAAGTGTGCTCAAACTGGGCTGACTTGGACCCGTCCGGCGTCGCGTAGAAGACCCAGTCGTCGTTTGGATCGTCAACCGTCTTTTGCAGGATGCGCCAGTCGCCGCCGGCTTCAACCATTGGCTCAACCGTGATGGTCATCCCCGGACGCAGGCGCAAGCCATGGCCCGCTTTGCCCCAGTGCGGCACTTCCGGGTCTTCGTGGATTGATGGCTGAATCCCGTGGCCGATCAATTCGCGCACGTCCCCGTAGCCTTCTTCATCTTCAACATAGTGCTGGATAGCCGCGCCAATGTCGCCGATCCGGTTGCCGGCCAGGGCTTGGTCGATCCCCAGGTACATGGCCTTCTTGGTTACGTCGATCAGGTGCTGATCAGCTTCAGAGATCTTGCCGACCCCGTAGGTGGTGCAGGAGTCTGATTCGTAGCCGTTCAGGTTGCAGGTCACGTCTACCTTGACCAGGTCGCCTTCGTGCAGGATCCTGTCCTTGCGTGGCGTCTGGTGGGCAATTTCGTCATTGACGGAGATGCAGGTGCCATACTTGTAGCCTTCAAATCCTTGCTCTGACAAGCGGCCGCCGTGCTGCTTCATGTACTTTTGGCAAAAGACTTCGATGTCCCAAGTGGACATGCCCGGCTTGATTTCATCGCGCAGGGCTTCAAACATGGTGGCGAGCAGGTGGCCGGATGCTTGCATGCCCTTGAGTTCGCGGACAGATTTAATAGTAATCAATTTTGTTATCCTTCCTTAAGCTAATCTAAAAATTTTGCTTTTACTATTATAGCATTTTTACCTGCCTTCTACAGATTGCGCCGGCTTGAAACGGCTTTAAGCAAATTGCCGGTCAGTTTTTTTACCTTGGAATCACAAATCGTGTATAATGTTCTAGAAATAAATTTTTAGGAGCTCTAAGTTAATGAAAGCAAAGATTGTTTTTGCCAGCATGACTGGCAACGACGAAGACATGGCTGAAATCCTGGAGGAAGACCTGCAGGATGCCGGCTTTGATGTAGACTGTTCTGACGTCAGCTTCACTGACGCCAGCGACTACCTCACCAGCGACCTCTGCGTTTTCATCACCTATACCTACGGTGAAGGGGTCATGACCGATGAAATCGCCGACTTCTACGAGCAGCTGCAGGAATTGGATCTGACTGGCAAGCACTTTGCCGTGATGGGTTCCGGCGACAAGACTTACAACGAACACTATTGTGAAAACGTCTTCGACTTTGAGAAGGCCTTCCTGGCCTGCGGGGCAAGCGAAGCCATCCCTCCGCTCACGGTGGAAAACGCGCCTGACGATGACGATATCGCCAGAATTGATCAAGCGGCTGAAGAGCTGGCTGGAAAATTAAATGAACAATAATTCAAGAAGAAGAGAACTTGGCAACCGGATCTTTAAGCGGCACCGTAACCTGTGGGTCTACATGTTTTTTGGCTTTATTGCGGCTTTGATCAACACCGTGGTCTTTATGGTCATGCACGCCATCCCGCACACGGTCTTGGTCATCGACAACACGGTGGCCTTTATCGTGTCCAACCTGGCCTCCTTCTGGTTCAACCACAAGGCCGTCTTCGTGGACAACGTCGACCATGAGCATAATCTTTGGCAGAAGCTGCTTTCCTTTTTCACCTACCGGATCCTCAGCCTGCTGCCGGACACCCTGCTGATGTGGCTGGGCCTGTCCCTCTTGCACTGGCCGGCCTTTTGGGTCAAGGTCATCGACCAGGTCCTGGTCGGGATCTTCAACTATCTGACCACCAAATCCGTTTTCCAGAAGAAGGAAAAGAGCACGATGACCAAGCTCAAGCAGCGCGTGCAGGAAAACAAACACAAGCAGCCATAAGCGAAAACGCAAAAGAGGCAGATCAAGCAACGATCTGTCTCTTTTCATTTTTGTTCGTTTGTAGGTGAATTCTTATTGAAAGTCAGCCGGCTTTGGCCCCTTTTGCCCATTGAACCACCAGGCAATATCGTTCAAAATGCGGTCTGCCGCGTGCCCGTCGCCATACGGGTTCTTGGCCTCAGCCATCCGCTGGTAGGCTGCCGGGTCATTCAAGAGCTCCAGCATGGCGCTTCTGATCGCGTCCACCTGGGTGCCAACCAGTTTCAAGGTGCCAGCCTTGACCCCTTCCGGCCGCTCGGTCGCGTCACGCAAAACCAGGACCGGCTTGCCCAAAGACGGCGCCTCTTCCTGCACCCCGCCGGAGTCGGTCATGATAAAGTAGCTTCGCTTGGCCAGGTTGTGGAAATCCACCACGTCCAAGGGCTTGATCAGGTGGATCCGCGGATCGCCCCCCAGGACTTCCTTGGCCGCTTGCTGCACGCGCGGGGACAAGTGGACGGGATAGATGATCTCAACGTCCTTTTGCTGGTCCACCACGTCCTTCATCACCCGGAAGACCCGGCGCATCGGCTCGCCCTGGTTCTCCCGCCGGTGCATGGTCACCAGGATGACCCGGCTGCCCGGCTTGATCTGCTGCAAGACTTCGTGGTCATAGTCTGCTTGGACCGTCTGGCTCAAAGCATCGATGGCCGTGTTGCCCGTAACGAAAATCCCTTGCTCCGGATGGCTTTCCTTAAGCAGGTTGGCCTTGCTCAGACTGGTCGGGGCAAAGTAGAGGTCGCTTAAGACATCGGTCAATTGCCGGTTCATCTCTTCCGGGAAAGGCGCGTACTTGTTCCAGGTCCGCAAGCCAGCCTCCACGTGCCCCAAGGCCGTCTGCTCATAGAAAGTCGCCAGGCTGGCGGCAAAGGAGGTTGTCGTATCCCCATGGACCAGCACTAAGTCTGGTTTTTCTTTTTGAATCACCTTGGTCAGGTCGGCCAGCACCTTGTTGGTGATTTCCGCCAAGGTCTGGTTTTGGTGCATAATGTTAAAGTCATAGTCTGGCTTGATTTTAAAAATCTCCAAGACCTGGTCCAGCATCTCCCGGTGCTGGGCCGTCACGACCGTGACCGTGTCAAAGCGGTCGTCATGCTTGAGCTTCAAGACCAAAGGCGCCATCTTGATCGCTTCTGGCCGGGTCCCGAAGACCGTCATCACTTTAATCTGCTTCATTAAAAGTCTCCTTCGGCAGTTTTCTGCTATTAATTAATGATAGCAAACTCCCGCCCCCTGCGATCAGTTTTTTCACGAGATTTTCCAAAAAAAGCGAGGTATATCCATGTCCATCAACATTTTTCCCTTGATTTTCGACAGCATCCTGATCATGCTTGCCGTCTTTGCCCTGGTGTTCAGCCGCGATTCGCGCCTGAGCCAGAAGACCCGGCGCGCCCTTCTGTTCTTGGGCCTGGGCCTTTGCCTGCTGATTATCTGCTTAAGCTGGCACTTATTGCAGCATCCGGCCTTTTTTCAATAAGGCGGCAGCCAAAAAATCCGCGGCTCAAGCGAGCCGCGGATTTTTGCGCTTCTTTTAATTGGCTTCTTCGCTGGCAGCCTTCTCCGGCAGAATCAGGTTCAGGATGATCCCGAACAGAGTTGCCAAAGCAATGCTGGTCAGCTGGAAGGCGCCCAGCTTCAGGTAGGTGCCGCCGATGCCGACTACCAGAATGACGGACGTGATGATCAGGTTCCGCTTCTTCTCAAAGTCGATCCGGTTGTCGACGATGATCCGCAGGCCGTTGGCCGCGATCATCCCGAAGAGCAGGAAGGAAATCCCGCCGATGACCGGGCTGGGGATGGATTCAATTACGGCTGAAACCTTGCCGACAAAGGAGAAGATGATGGCAAAAATCGCCGCCCCGCCCAGAACCCAGACTGAGTGGACCTTGGTCATGGCCAAGACGCCAATGTTCTCACCGTATGAAGTCGTTGGCGGGCCGCCAAGAAAGCCGGCAATGATGCTGGAAAGGCCGTCGCCCAGCAAGGTCCGGTGCAGGCCGGGGTCCTTGAAGAAGTTGCGCTTGGTCAGCTTGTTCAAGACCATGATGTGGCCCATGTGCTCCGTCATCGTGACAAAGGCAATCGGGGCCATGGTAATGATGGCTGCCGGGTAAAGCTTGAACTTGTAGCTGGCGCCTAGAACGTCAAAGGCTGGCAAAGAGAACCACTTGGCGCTTTCTACGCCTGAGAGGTCGACGATCCCGCAGATCAAGGCCATCACGTAGCCGCAAATGATCCCCAGCAGAACGGGAATCATGCTCGGAAAGCCCTTGAGGAACATATTGAAGATGATCGTAATGACCAAAGTAAAAATCGCCACGGCAAAAAACTTCAAGTCATACTTCCCACTGGGATTGAACATCGCGTCATTAGCCGCGGTCGTGGCCAGAGACAGGCCGATGACGATGATGATCGGGCCAACCACTACCGGCGGCAGGATCTTGTCCAGCCAGTCGGATCCGGCCTTGCGGATGATCAAGGCCACGATCACGTAGACCAGGCCGGCCGCGATGGCCCCCTGGCCGACCGCTGGATACCCGTCACTCTTCATCAAGGCCTGCATGGTCGCGATAAAAGCGAATGATGACCCCAGATAAGCCGGAATCTTGGCCTTGGTGCACATAATATAGACCAAGGTCCCAACGCCCGAACAAAACAAGGCGATGCTTGGCTTCAGCCCCACCAGGAGCGGCACCAGCACGGTTGCCCCAAACATCGTAAACAGGTGCTGGATGGACAGGATCAGCCAAGGGCCAAACTTCGGCTTGTCCTGGACGTCAAGCATGGCTTCTGGATTGCGAAATTCTTCGTTTTTTTCCAAAAATAACCTTCCCTTCAAAAACGGAACCCGGCGCGTAAAAAAACGCCTTGGAAACCTGGTGCCTCCAAGACGGTTCAATGGCGGGAATCATGCTTTCCCGCAGCTGCCCCCTTTTCAGCCTCACGGGACTGAATTTAAAGGTTCCTTTAAATTATATTCAACTTTATTTATCCTACTAAAAATAGGCAGCAATTGCAAGAACGGGCCGCAAAAGAAAAGGCAGCAGGCCGCTTGGGCCTTCTGCCTTAGTAAGTGTCTTGATGCTTATGGTAAATTGATTTGGTATTGATATTGATATTGGTATTTTTCTTACAGAGTCATCTAATTGAGTGCTTACTTTTTACTTACACTAATTTAAGGAGCTGATGCTTAAGACATTACGATTTAGCTTGAATGATTCGGAATAGTTAAAATTTCATTGAGCTGGGCTGATGAAGTATTCTGGCTTGCAGAGCTTGGTCCAGTCAACGAAGATCTTCTTCATCAGGTAGCCAACGGCGAATGGTACGACTACCCAGACGATTACCAGCACTGGGATGTTGTGGAAGCCAGCGTTGTAAGCGGCAAGTGGTGAAACGGCACCGATCAGGCCGAAACCACCGGAAGCCGGAGTACCTTGCATGCCCAGCATTGGAACTGACAGGGTTGAAACGGCTGCCGTCAAAGCAACTGGGATCCCGATCACTGGGTGTCTCAGGAAGTTTGGCATCATCATCTTGATGGCGCCAAGGAAGATGGCAACTTGCACGCCTGGCTTGTCAACCTTCAGGGTTGCCCAGATCAGGAAGGCTGCGGCACTGGCCAGACCGAAACCAGCAGCGGCTGAGCCCATGCCGGCCAAGCCAATGGCCACGGAAATTGCGACCGTTGAAAGCGGGGTGATGATGACGATGGCGAATGACATCGCGATCAGGATACACATTGGGTATGGAGCCAGCTTGGTGAAGGTGTTGATGACGTCACCGATCCCGGTAGTGACCAGGGATACGTAAGGCTTGGTCAAAGTCCCAAGCCAGCCGACGCCAGTGCCGGCCAGGATTGGGAAGAAAACAATGCTCAGGGAGCCGAAGCGGTTGCCCACCCACTTGATGAACAATACGGCTGCGGCAGCAGTCAACATGGTGTTGATTACGTCGCCCATGCCAGCCAGTTGGAAGACAACGGTCTTTACGCCCTTAACGGTCGTTGGCACGGCAGTCACGCAGCCGGAGCCAAGGAAAGCAGCGCCGCCGACACAGGCTGATTCAGTGTAGCCCAGGCCGAACTGCTTGGCAGTTGAGAACCCGCACATGACTGCAAAGAAGTATTGGAAGACAGTCACAATGTGCAAAAGATTGGCCACCACCGTGTTCGTGGGTGCGAATGGCGTCAAGAAGGTTGACAAAATGGCACTTGGCAAAAGTGACACGATAATGGCAGTCGCTGAACCATTGAGGACTTTCATCACAAATGATCCAACTGTTTCTTTTGGTTGAGTTGTTTCAGACATTGAGTCCGCCTCCTAACGGTACTAATCGCTTGTTCTTAATACAAGTAAAACGATAAAAACAAGAAAAATGGATAAATAAGATTTCGAACGATCAATCGAGCTTACATGAGAGAATCAATTAACGATTTAATATTTCTTTCAGGCAACTGATTGATGTTTCGAATTATAGACGTCATTTTTACACAGATCAAGGGATTTCGTTAAGACTTTGATAAGCTTTTCATTTTTATTTAATTTAGCGCTTACAGGAATTTTTGACTTTACGTTTTTTAAGAATTAGTAAAAGCTAAGTCTTTTTTGAGTAAAAGAAAAGCCTGCAGACCAAAATCTGCAGGCTTAAATGCGCGTGATGACCCGGGCGAGATTCGAACTCGCGACAACCTGGTTTAGGAAACCAGTGCTCTATCCACCTGAGCTACCAGGCCATTCAACACAATATTTTACCGAAATTCATAGAAAAAAGCTAGTACTGCGCCATGAAAAAGTCCCGGTTGGAACTTTCCTGGTCAATCTGATCAGCCGCGGAGATGAAAGGCAGCCAGATCAAGACGGCAATGACCAGGTTGACGACCGCCAAGACGATGGCCCGCCAGTCATAGTTGGTCGCCAGGAAGGGGCCAATGATTGGCGGGATGATGCCAGGAACCACGGCCTGGACCCGGTTGATCCAGCCCAGGCGCGTCACCACGTAAGCCAAGGAAACGTTGGCCAAAGGCGCCGCGATAAAGGGCACCAGGCAAACGGGGTTCAAGATGATCGGCAACCCATACAAAACCGGCTCATTGATGTTGAAGACGCTTGGCGCCAAAGCGACCTTGGCCAAGGTACGGTGGTCGCTGCGCTTGGAGAAAAGCAGGATTCCGATGACCAAAGGCAGACCGACGCTGTCGACCCCGAAGACGCCAAATGACGCGGAAGTCCACAGGTAAGGGATCGCGCTCCCCTTGGCCGCGGCCAGGATGTTGGCGTTCTGCGCCGTGGCCCAGACCGACCCGATAACCGGAGCCATGACCCCGTTCCCGTTGATGCCAAAGAACCAGAAGATCTGGATCAGGCCGGTAACGACGAAGACCATCAAGAAGCCCTGGCCCAAGTTGGCCAAGGGCAATTGGATGATGTGCAGCAGCCATTCACCAAAATACTGGCCAGTCATGACCTGAAAGAGGTAGTTGCCCCCGCCAACGACAAAAAGGGAGATGATGACCGGCAGCATGGACTCAAAGGCCGCCAGCTGGGCATGGGGCATCTGGCTGTAAATGGGGATCACCAGCCGGCCTTTGACGCACAGAATATAGATGGCCACGCCCAAGCCGCCAAACAAAATGGCGGTGAACATCCCCGTCGTCGACAATTGCTGGATGTTGAAGGCGTCATCGATTCTGAACCTGGTCTCCCCCTTGGTCAGGTAGGCGTAATTGGCAATGCTCATCATGAATGAGGACAAGGAGGTCATGGCCCCGGCCAGGCGGTTGACTTCAAAGGTCCGGGCCAGCTGGTAGCCCCAGGCCAAGGCAAAGAAGAGGGCAAACATGGCCACGCTCCCCCGCCAGACGAAGTTGCATGCGCCTACCAAGGGCTGCAGGAGGGTGGCCAAGACGTGCCAGTTCCAGTTCTTGTCAGCCGCGTTGATCAAGCTCTTGATCAAGACGGCAAAAGAACCCGTCACCGTGATTGGCAGAGTCGAGACAAACGCGTCGCGCAAGGCCACCAGCCAGCGCACCGCGGCGATCTGGTTGGCCAGCGGCAGCAGGTAGCGCTCAAGCCAGTCAGCTGCCCTATTCACTCTTCTTCTCCTTCAGGTAGTGCGGGTGGTAGCCCTTGTTCTTGTTCTTGCGCTTCTGGTGCTTTTTCTTTTTGCCCTTGTCTGCCTGCTTGCCCTGGCTCAGCTTGCCCTTGTCTTTTTCGGCCTTCTTTGCCGGCTTGTCCGTGCTCAGGCGGTAGCCGGCAAAGTAGACCCGCTGCAGCGTGATTTCCGGCACTTCTTCCAAAAGCTTCTTCAAATCGCGGAAATCGTGGTCGTCGCCCAAGGTTACCACGTAGCCCTTCTGCTCCATCCGCCCCGTCCGGCCAGCCCGGTGGGTGTAGGTATTGACGTCTGCCGGAACTTCATAGTTGATGACGTAGGTCAGCTTGGGGATATCCAAGCCGCGCGCTGCCAGGTCGGTGGCCAGCAGCAGCTTGGTCTTGCCGCTGGCCAGGTCAGCCAGGGCTTTTTGCCGCTTGTCCTTGGGCATTTCATTGTTCAGCATGGCAAATTTGGTCTTGGTATGGCCAAAAATCCGCGCGAAGCGGGTCATGCTTTCGTTTGAGTCAAAGAACAAGAGCCCGCGGAAGTGGTCCAGCTTGGTCAGTCTTTGCAGGAATTCAATCTTGTGGCTGTTGTCCACCTGCAGGAAGTCGTGGTCGGTCTGGCTGCCCTGGTCCGGTCTGACGTCGACCAGGAGGAAGTTCCGAGCAAAAATTGCCTCGGCTTCCTTGGTGATCTGGGATTCCGTGGCCCCAAGCAAAAGAATCTGGCTGCTGGACGGCAGGTTTTGGCCTAAAGAGCTTAAAAGGTCCAGCTTGGCAAATTCCAGGATGTCGTCGGCTTCATCGATGATCAAGGTCTTGATCTGGGCCAGCTTGATCCGTCCGCTGGAGAAGAAGTCAAAAAAGCGCCCTGGCGTGGCCACCAGCACCTCGGCCGTCCCCTTCTTCAGCTTTTCATCCTGGCGCTTGCGGTTGCCGGCCCCTACCAAAGCCAGGGTCTTTAAGCCCAATGCCTGGGCAAAGGGCTGGATCGCGTTGCGGATCTGCACGGCCAGCTCCGTCGTTGGCGCCAAAACGACCATGGCATTTCTTTGCCCGGCCGTGACCCGCTCCAGGCTCGGCAAGGCATAAGCCAGGGTCTTCCCGGTCCCGGTCTTGGCCAGGCCGATCAGGCTGGCGCCGTGCTTGATAGCGTCAAAAGTCCGCTCCTGAATCAAAGTCGGCTTGCTTTTGCCGGTCTTCTCCAATACTGCTTGAATTTTCTCGTTATACATCATTGCGTTAATCGTCCATATTTCTGTTCATACTGCTGACTGGTGCCCATATAGGCGTACATTGTCACGGGCCACTTGAGGCCGGTCATCCCGCTGACCCGCCCCTTGGTCGAATACTGCCAAAAGCAGTATTTCAGCTGGCTCGGGGTCTTTCGGTCCGTTGACAGGAACTCGCAGCCTTTTGGAAAAAGCTTGGCATACTTGCTGTCGGCCCTGACCATGACCGTGCGGCGCTGCTTGAGCAAAAGCCGGCTCATCTGAGCCAGGCAGGTGAGAGCCGCGGCTGAGGGGTCGCTGCTGCCGGCATCAAGCAAGACAGGCAGGCTGCCCAGCTGGCTGCCGGCCTTTTCCTCCAGGTACTTGACCTGCGAGCAGGCCGACTGGCGCGAGTCAACCTTGACCCGGGTGCCGTAAGCCAGCTTGCTGCCCTTGAGCTTCTTTCTAAAAGTTAGATAAGACCGATCAAACTCCCGCTTGCCGGTCGTGGCCTGCAGGTAGACGAAAGAGACCCCATTTTGCTGCAGCCGCTCCAGCCTGACCGCGGTCTGCCGCTGATCCAGGCCGATGCCCACCGTGCTCTGCGAAGACCCGTGAGGCAAAGTCGTCTGGGCCCGGTAATTGGATATGCCATAAGCGAGCAAGGCCAGGGCCGCGATTAAAAAGCTGATAATCGCCGGCAAGGTTACCCAGTGTTTAAAGTGTCGATTTTGGTCCATCTCTGCCTCCTGCTTTCATTTTATACAACAAAACAGGCCCTGTCATATCAAATTGCTTCAGCCAGCATTGAAAAGCGCCTATTGCCAAAGACCAGACCCATTGACGGTTTCTAGATATAGTAAATTTAAGTTATAATAATAAGCATCAAGAAATTAATCGAGGTAAAAAAATTGCAAAGACAGATTTCCTTTCGCCAGGCGCTGGCAACCGTGGTTGGTTCCGTCATCGGGGCCGGCGTTTTCTTTAAAATCGGCACCATTACCCAACAGACCGGGTCCCCGTCCATGACTATTTTCGTCTGGATTCTAGCCGGACTCATCTCCATCTGTTCCGGGCTGACGGTCTCTGAAATTGCCGCCGCTTTGAACGTCAACGGGGCCATTGAATACCTGGACTACACTTATGGCAATATCTGGGGCTTTCTTTTTGGCTGGGCGGAAATGACCGTCTATTTTCCGGCCCAGATCGCGGCCTTGTCCGCCATCTTCGGCGAGCAGTTCGTGACCCTGCTGGGCCTGAAAGGACTTGACTCCAAATGGGTCGCGCTGGCCCTGGTCCTCTTCTTGCTGGGGATCAACCTCCTGGGCACCAAAGCCGCGGCCAGGATGCAAGCGGTCGTGACCGTCATCAAGCTGATCCCTTTGGCCTTGATCATCTTCTTCGGCTTCTTAAACCCGCATCCCGTGGCCATCTCCTTGTTCCCGCCGACGCCAGGAGCGGACCAGTCCTGGCTTGGCGCGGTCAGCCAGGGGCTCTTGTCTGCCCTTTTTGCCTTTGAAGGCTGGATCATCGTGACCAACCTGGCCAAAGAGGTGCGCGATCCCACAAAGGACTTGTCCAGAGCCATCATCATCGGCTTGAGCGTCGTCACCGTCATCTACGTGCTGATCAACTACGCCTTTATGACCGTGCTGCCTTTTGGCAAGATTGCCGGCAACCAGAATACGGCCTTCTATGCCTCCTTGCGCCTTTTCGGCCCAGTTGGCGGGAAACTCGTCACGACCGGGATCCTGATCTCAGTCTACGGGGCCTGCAATGGCTTTATGCTGACCGGGATTCGGACGCCCTTTATCCTGGCCCAGGCTGGCCGCCTGCCCTTTTCCAGCAAACTGGGCCGCTCCTCTGTGAGAACTGGCGTCCCGGTCTTCTCCGCCCTGCTCGTGGACGCGATTGCCCTGGTCATGATCGCCCTGGGGAGCTTTGACATCCTGACCGACATGCTGGTCTTCGTGATGTGGACCTTCACCACCCTGCTCTCCGTAGCCGTCTTTATCCTGCGCAAGAGAGAGCCAGAACTGGAACGGCCCTTCAAGGCGCCCGGCTACCCGCTCATCCCCTTGATTTCCGTCATTGGCGGCTTATTCATCATCGTAATGACCGTCATCAACCAGTTCGTCTTGTCAGTCATCGGCCTGGGGCTGACTCTGCTGGGACTGCCAATCTACTACTGGGTCAAGATGACCAGGGATTGAGCTTTTTTAATAAAACAAGAAAAAACGATCCAGTTCAAGTGAACTGGGTCGTTTTCTGTATGCAAACAAAATTATAGACTTTAGGAATTGCCAATTAATGCCTGCTGGTCCAAGGACTAGTTGTCGTTTTCGTGCTTCTTGCTGAATTCTTCAACGACTTGCGGCTTGATCACGCCAACGTATGGCAGGTTGCGGTAAAGGCCGGCAAAGTCCATCCCGTAGCCGATGACGAATTCGTTGCCCACGTGGGTGCCGTAGTATTCGACTTCGACTTCAGTGGTCCGGCGGGCGGTCTTGTTCAAGAGCACGCAGCACTTGACTGACTTGGCGCCGCGCTTGATCATTTCGTCCTTCATGAACTTCAGGGTCAGCCCCGTGTCGACGATGTCTTCCACGATCAAGACGTCGCGGCCGGTCACGTCAGCTTCCAGGTCGTGGGTTACGGTAATCTTGCCGCTTGATTCAGTGCCGTTGCCGTAGCTGGAAACGTCGATAAAGTCGATGTCGCAAGGCAGATCCATCTTCTTGAGCAAGTCGACCATGAAGAAGACTGCCCCCTTCAAGGCCCCAACGACCAAGACCCGCTTGCCGGCGTAATCCTTGGTCAATTGCTTGCCCAGGCGGGTGGTCATTTCATCAATGTCTTCTTCGCTAAACAACTTGTGGTCTACTGCATCGTGAATACTCTTCATTATCTGACTTCCTCAATAAAAAATTATCTAATTTCGTACCAATACCGTACGTAAAGACTAGCTTCAATTAATATATTCAGATTATAACATTAATTACGAAAAAAGAGGCAATTTTCTCCAAGAAAATTGCCTCTTTTCAGAATTTTAAGCTTCTTTTTTGGCCTGATCGTTTGCCTTTAGCTTTTCCACGACGAACCAGCGCATAAAGCCCTGCTGGATGTCCTCCAAGGTAAAGCGGTAGCCCTCAAATTCAACCGCGTCGCCCTTCTTCAGGTTCGGGTACTGCTCCATCATATAGCCGCCAATGGTGATGATGTCGCTATCTTGGAAGCACTTGAGGTTCTGGTGGAAGTAGCGCTCAAAGTCATATAGGGTCGTCTTCCCTGAAACATGAATCTCGCCTTCGCCGTTCTTGATGATGTATTCATCGGAGACGTCATCGATTTCGTCCTTGACCGAGCCGAAGAGCTCTTCGTAAATGTCCTTGTCAGTCACGATCCCCGAGGTCCCGCCGTATTCATCCACGACCAAGACGATTGGCGTGTGCTTGCTGATCATTTCCCGCAAGATATCCTGAATCGGCATGGATTCCGGAACCGTGATGATGGTCCGGTTGATCCGGCTGACCGGAACGGAAGCATCCGTCCGGCTCTGCTGGACGATATCGTAGGCATAGACGTAGCCTACCACGTCGTCCTTGTCATTGTCTCTGACGACTGGGAAACGGCTGTAGCCGTCATCCAGGTACTTCTTCAGAGCCGTCTTGACCGTTTCGGTCGCGTCTAGAACCGTCAGACGGGTCCGGTCAGTCATGATGTCCTTGGCCACCTTGTCGTTAAGCTCAAAGGCCCGTTCCATGTAGGTCAAGTCTTCCTTGTCCAGGGCTCCGCCATGAACGGCGTTCTTGGACAGGCGGATGATTTCTGACTGCGAGTAGACCTCATTCTCCTCATCAGCCGGCTTGAAGCCCATCAGCTTCAAGATGCCCGCGCTGCTCGTGTTCAAAAGCCAGACGAAGGGATATACGATCGTGTGGAAGAGGTGCAGCGGCGTTACGATCCCCATCAGCATCTTCAAGGGCTGGTCAATGGCAATGTTCTTTGGCACGACTTCCGTCAAGACGACTTCCAGGTAGGTCAGGAAGATCACGCCCAGCAAAGCCCCCAAAGTATCGACCAGGTGCTGGTTCATGGGCGTCAGCTTCAAGAGCCGCTCAAAAATGGTGGACAAGGTGTCCGCCCCAAACCAGCCCAGGATAACGCCGACCAGCGTGGTCCCAACCTGGGTCGTGGACAGGTACTCGTTCAAGTTGTGAGTCATGTGCAAGGCCCGCTTCAGCTTCTTGACGTTGCCGTCTTTATTGGCAATCTTGTCCTCCAGCTGGCTTGGCCGCACTTGGACCAGGGCAAATTCCGCGGCCACGAAGAAGGCCGCGAACACAAAGATTATTAGAATAGCAAGTAAATTTATCCAGATTTGCGTCGTACTCATCTAAGTCACCTAATTTATTATTGAATGCTCTATGCCTATTTTAACATTCTTTTTCACAAAGTTGCCCTAGCTGACCAAAATATACGCCAAAAAAGGAGCCGTGGGGCTCCTTTTAGGCTTATTCAGCTTGTTTTCGCTGGCTTAGTCATCCAAGCCGCGCCAGTGCCACTCAGTGACTTCCGGAATATCGGTCCCGTTGTCGCGGATGTAGTCGTGGTGCTTGGCCAGCAGGCGGTCCATCTCATCGATAAAGGCCGCGCTCTTGTCCTTGAGGGCTGGGATCTGTTCAACCGCGTCCTTGGCCAGGTCAAAGCGGTCAAGGTGGTTCAAGACCCGCATGTCAAATGGCGTCGTAATGTCCCCGTTTTCTTCATAGCAGTGGATGGAGACGTTGTAGCGCTTGCGGGCAAACCAAATGGCTTCCATCATGGTCTTGTAGCCGTGCCAGGCAAAAATGGTCGGCACGTCGCTTGGGAAGAGGCGGTCGAATTCTTCCTGGGAGATGGCGGCTGGGTTGTCCTTTGGCGCCATCAGCTTCATCACGTCGACCACGTTGATGTAGCGGATCTTCAAGTCTGGGAAATGCCGGTGCAGAATGTCGATCGCGGCTAAGGTTTCCATGGTCGGCTCGGTTTCAGTCGAAGCAAAGACGACGTCTGGCTTGGCATCCTTGTCGGTTGAGGCCCAGTCAACGTAGCCCAAGCCTTGGCTGACCAGCTTGGCGGCTTCGGCAGCCGTGAACCATTGCGGCCGCTCCTGCTTGGAAGTTACCAGGAGGTTGATGCATTCCCGGTTGCGGAAGGCCTTGTCGGCTACGGCCAGCAGGGTGTTGGTGTCGGCTGGCAGGTATTCATGAATCAGGTCTGGCCGGTTCTTTTCAAACAAGTGGGTCAACAGACCTGGATCTTGGTGGGTGTAGCCGTTGTGATCCTGCTGGAAGACGGTTGACGTAGCCACGAAGTTCAATGATGGGTAATCGCGGCGCCAGTACTGCTCCTTAGCCTTGCGCAGCCACTTCATGTGCTGGGTCAGCATGGAGTCGACCACGCGCCCGAAGGCCTCGTAAGTGGCAAAGAAGCCGTGGCGGCCAGTCAAGACGTAGCCTTCCAGCATCCCCTCGTCCTGGTGTTCTGACAGCTGGGAGTCGATCAGACGCCCCTGGGCAGCCAGGTTTTCGTCATTTGGCTCATGAATGTCGTCTTCCCATTGCCGCTTTTCCTGGTCAAGGAAGTCAAACAGGCGGTTGGACTTGGATTCGTCCGGCCCAAAGCCGCGGAAGCTGCTTGGGTTCAGCTCGGCCACCTTGGTCAGGTACTTGGCCCATTCCACCATGTCTTGGGCGCTCTTGGAGCCTGGCTTGCCCACTTCCAGGGCATAGTCGCGCCAGTCAGGCAGGTTCAGGCGCTTAGGATTGAGCCCGCCGTTGGTTACCGGGTTCATAGCCATTCTTTGGTCGCCGTGAACCGCGTTTTCCAGAACCAAGGCGGTTGGGTAGCCATTTTCATCGAACAGTTCTTCCGGCTTGTAGCTCTTCAGCCAGTCCAGCAGCAGCTCCTTGTGGTCCATGTGCTTCTGGTCGACTGGGATTGGAATCTGGTGGGCCCGGAAGGAATTCTCGATCGGCTGGCCATCAAGGTCGAATTGCGGACCAGTCCAGCCCTTTGGGCACTGGAAGATGAGCAGCGGCCAGTGGGCAAAGGATTCATCCCCGTTTTCGCGGGCCCGCTTCTGGATGGCCTTGATGTCTTCAATGATGGCATCCATGGTCTTGGCCATTTCTTCATGGATCTGGCCAATCTCCTTCATTCCGTCAAAGCGCCCGCCCTTGAAGGTGGAGACGAAGTAAGGCTTCCAGCCCATCCCTTCAAAGTACTTGGTCAATTCTTCATCGCTCATGCGGGAAGTGATGGTCGGGTTGGAAATCTTGAAGCCGTTGACCTGCAGGATTGGCAAGACGGCACCGTCCTTGACCGGGTTGATGAAGCGGTTGGCAAACCAGCCAGCAGCCAGCGGGCCGGTTTCGGCTTCCCCGTCGCCGATTTCAGTTGCAGCAATCATGTCTGGGTTGTCCAAGATGGCACCGGTCGCGTGGGAGAGCGAGTAGCCCAGTTCCCCGCCTTCGTGGATTGAGCCTGGAGTTTCCGGCGCCGCGTGGGAAGCCACGCCGCCTGGGAAGCTGAAGCGCTTGAAGAGCTTGGCCATGCCGGCCTCGTCCTGGGTGATTTCCGGGTAGCGCTCAGTGTATGACCCGTCCAGGTATGAGTTGGAAACCATGACCTGGCCGCCGTGGCCGGAGCCTTCAATGTAGAACATGTTCAAGTCATACTTCTTGATCACCCGATTCAAGTGGGCGTAAATGAAGTTTTGCGGCGCGATCGTGCCCCAGTGGCCAACCGGCTTGATTTTCACGTCTTCAGCCGTCAGTTCTTGCTTCAAAAGCGGGTTCTTCAGCAGGAACAACTGGCCCACTGACAGGTAGTTGGCTGCCCGCCACCAGGCGTCAACGCTCTTCAAGTAGTCTTTTGAGTCATAGTCAACAGTCATGATTTATCTTCTCCTTTGCATTCGCGAAGCACTGGCTCTGCCAATTTCTCAATCGTTATCTATGCTTTAATCATACTCAGTTTATAAATTGATGTCAATCTATTTTACAATTGGTAGTATCCAATTTAACCATTTTTTATAAAAAAACCAGCCATGGAAAATTCCATGACTGGCCTGCCTAATTCAAGTTGACGAAAGTATTAAAGCGCATGTATTTGTAGTGAACCCGCATCGTGGACACTTCAAAAGGCGTCCCGTCAGCTAAAAAGAAGATCCCGGACATGACGCCGACCGGCTCGGTTGCCTTGAGCTGCAACTGGGCCTGGTCCTCCGCGCTTGACGGCTCAACCGTGATCGTCAGGTAGGACTTGGTCACGTCCTGGCCCTGGTCGCTTTGCAGGTAGTTAAACAAAGAGCCTTGCAGAATATCATCATTTAATTCCGGCGCGATCTTGATCGGCACGAAGCCCTCTTCAATCAGGAAAGGCTGGTCATCCAGGAGGCGCAGGCGCTTAAACTGGTAGACAAAGTCATTCTCATTCAAAAAGAGGTCCTGGGCCGTTTCAGGACTGGCCTTGACGGCCCGGAAATCCAAGAGCTTGATTGACTGCTTTTTGCCTGGAGCCGTAAAGCTGTCGGTCAGCCCCAAGTTGGAGCCTTCATAGCGGAACATGGACTGGTTCTTTAAGTAGAGCGGGTTGATGAAGGTCCCGCTGCCCCGCTTCTTAAAGACGATTCCCTGGCGCTCCAACAGCTCCAGGGCCCGCTTCATCGAAGTCCGGCTGACTTGGTAGTAGTCTGCCAGACTTCGCTCGTCTGGCAGCCGCATCCCCTCGTACCTGCCGGCCATGATATTCTGCTTGATATCATGCATTACTCTGCGGTATACGTAATCTGCCATCTGATCACCTGCCTGTTACTTGCCGGCTTGGGCAATAGCGGCCACAAACCACTTCTTGAAGGCTTCCCGGTCAACCTTGACCGCGATTTTCGCGTTGGCTGGCATCTTGAAGAAGCCGTCAAAGTCCATGACTGAGGCCCCGTAAGTGTAAGGGCTCTTGGTGTCAACGGCCACATAGGCATCCTTGACTTCAAAAAGCTCCGGCGCCAAAAGCATAGCGACTGACAAGGCGTCGTAGATCCGCTTGCCCTTGGCAGCCGCGGCATCGTTGACTTCATAGTGGGAGTTCAAGCCATAGATCATTTCGCCAACTGGCCCCAAAGCCTTGATCTCTTCCAAGGTCTCAGCTTCCACGAAGGCCTGGTTGCCGACTTCAAGCGGGGCAACGAAGATCTTTAAGCCCTTAAGCCCCTCGTCAAAGACGATCTTGGCTGCTTCCGGGTCACCGGACACGTTGTATTCGTCGTATGGCCCGTAGTTTCCGCGGCCCAGCGCCCCGCCCATGATGTAGAGGACGTCGATCTTGGCCAGGTCTTCCGGGTATTGGCGCAGGTACAGGGCAAAGTCGGTAGCTGGCCCAATCTGCATCAAGGTTACGGGTTCTGAGCTAGCCGCAACCGTCTCATGGATGGCTGTAGCTGCCAGGCCAGGCTTAAGCAGGCTTTGATCAGCCGGCGGGAAGTCAAACCCGTCCATCCCGCTCTTGCCGTGAACTTCAGAAGCATCGATCGCTGGCTTAAGCAAAGGCAGCTTGGCCCCGGCCACGACCGGCACCTTGGTGCCCAGGAACTTTTGCAAGCGCAAGGCGTTGTTCAGGGTCTTGTCCAAGGCCACGTTGCCCCAGGTTGGCACGATCAGCTTGACGTCCAGCTCCTTGGCGAA
Organism: Lactobacillus sp. 23-2; assembly: GCF_044902225.1. Classification (NCBI taxonomy): domain Bacteria; kingdom Bacillati; phylum Bacillota; class Bacilli; order Lactobacillales; family Lactobacillaceae; genus Lactobacillus; species Lactobacillus sp. 23-2. Next base: position 36,546 of record NZ_JAOQBX010000004.1, read on the forward strand.
AAGCGCGATGGTCAGGCAAACCGCGTCGTCGATCCCCGGGTCAGTTGAAATAATCAAAGGTTTCTTGTTCATGTATTACACTCCAATTTTCGTTATTTAAGCTTAAGTATCCGTGCTTTTTAGCAAAAAAACAAAATAATAGCTCTATTTTAGCATATTTTTTGGTACAAAAAGCAAAACAAAGAAGCCCGTACGGGGCTTCTTTTTGCAAAATTCTTATTATGCTCTTAACGGCATCTCGTTTCAATCTCCCCGTTGTCGCGGGCAATGATCACTTCATCACAGATATCCAAGAACAGGCCGTGTTCAACTACCCCCACCGTGTGGTCCAGGTAGTCGGCCAAGCCACTTGGCACTGGCACGGAATCAACGTGCAGGTCCAGGATGTAGTTGCCGTAGTGGGTCTTCAAGCGGCTGCCGTCCGCATTCAAACGGAACTGCGGATTGAGCCCTTCCGCTTCAAAGCGGCGCTTGTTCTGCTCGCAGGAGATCGGCAAGACCTCGACTGGCAGCGGGAAGCCGCTCAAGTGGTCCACGACCTTGCTTTCATCAACGATCCAGACGTTCTTCTTGGAGTTGACGGCCACGTTCTTTTCCAAGGTCAAAGCCGCGCCGCCGCCCTTAATCCCGTTGAGCTGCTTGTCAACCCGGTCAGCCCCGTCGACGGTCAAGTCGGCCTGGTCGATGTCAGCCAGCTCGCTGACCGTAAAGCCCAAGCCTTCCAGCTGCTTGCGGCTGCGACTGGACGTCGTGACGACAGCCTTAAGGGCCAGGCCTTCTTCTTCCTTGCGCCGGCCCAGTTCATCGATGAAGAACTTGACCGTTGAACCGGTCCCAACGCCCAAAATCATGCCATCTTCTACCAAGCCCGCTGCCTGCTTGGCGGCAGCCTGCTTCAATTCATCTTGCTTTTGGCGGTCCATCTGCTTGTCTCCTTTTCTGTCAATCTTTGCTTTTTCTCGATGTTTATTCTTCTTCAGTCAAAGCCGCGGTCAGCTCTTTGACCTGGCCGGCAATGTCGCCCTTGCCAAAAATATATGAGCCGGCAACGAAGACATCGGCGCCTGCTGCTTGGGCAATCTTGGCCGTTTCGGCATTGATCCCCCCGTCGACTTCGATCATGACCCGGCGGCCTGGGCGGGAAGCGTGGGCGTCAACGACTTCCTTGGCCGCCCTGATTCTTTCCGCTGAATCTGGCAGGAACTTTTGCCCGCCAAAGCCTGGGAAGACGGTCATGATCAAGGCTTGGTCGATCTTGGCGGCCAGCTTGGTCAAAACCTTGACGTCAGTGCTTGGGTTCAAGGCCACGCCCATCCGGCTGCCATGCCGGTGGAGGTAGTCAGCCCAGCTGCCGATCTGGTTGGGATTTTCAACGGCTTCGTAGTGGAATTCGATTAAGTCGGCACCCGCGTCCGCGAAGACTGGCACCATTTCGTTGACCTTGTCCCCCATCAAGTGGACTTCCGCCTGGACGTTTGGGAAGTGGCGCTTGAAATCCTTGACCAATTGCGGGCCATAGGACAGGTTGGATACGAAGTGGCCATCCATGACGTCGATATGGAAGCGGGTAATGCCCGCGTCAACGGCTTCCTGAATCTGCTCGCCAAGGAACATATTGTCTGCATTTAAAATTGAAGGTGCGATCAGCATTCGCTTATTATCCTTTCTGCTTCTTAATGATTGTGACTCGATGTTTTTCCTGTGCCTACTTTACACCAGTTTGCCCAAAAATCCTATTTTTTATCTGCCTCATCAGCAGCCTTGACTTCGGCTGAGGCAGGAATTGACGGCTGGGCGCCAAGCTTTTGCACGGCCAGGGAGCTGGCGCGGTTGGCAAAACGGGCTGCCTCCTGGACGTTGCTGAAGTCGCTCTTGACGGTCCCGGAAAAGTAGCCCAGGAAGGTGTCCCCAGCCGCCGTGGTGTCCACTGCCTTGACCTTGAAGGCTGGAACCAGACCGGTAAAGGCTTCGGCTGAGACATATGAGCCCTTGCTGCCATAAGTGATGATGACCGTCTTGATCCCCATCTCGTGCAGCTTGGCGGCATTTTTGGCCAGGTCGGCCTCATTTTCAACCGGCAAGCCCGTCAACAGGGCGCTTTCGGTTTCGTTTGGCGTAATGGCATCAGTCAAGTCCAGCAATTCCTGGGGCAGGTCTTTGACTGCCGGGGCAGGATTCAGGATGGTCACCTTGCCGGCAGCCTTGGCCAGCTTGAAAGCCGCAATCGTCGCCGGGATCGGGGTTTCCAGCTGGGCTACGACACAGTCGGCTTGGGCAATCAAGTCCTTGGCCTTTTCAACGTCGGCACTGGTCAGCTTGTAGTTGGCGCCATGATCGATGATGATGTCGTTTTGCCCTTCGGCATTCAAAGTAATGTAAGCATGGCCGGTTTTTTCGCCGGGAGTAGTCAGGATGTGACCGGTCTTGACCCCGTAGCCTGACAGCTGGTCGATCATCCAGGGGCCGAAATTGTCATCGCCGACCCGGGAAATAAAAGTACATTCTGCCCCGCTCTTGGCCGCCGCGATGGCCTGGTTGGCCCCCTTGCCGCCGCCGGCTTCACTGACGCCAGTGGCGTTGATCGTTTCGCCAGGCTTTGGGAAGTCCTGAACGTGCAGGGTCGTGTCCACGTTGCTTGAGCCAACAACAATAATCCGTTTCATAGTTTGATCCTCTCATTCATTTTTTCTGACGTTTGCTATCTAAAAATAATTATAACCGAACTTCGCCTGCACGGGCTTTTCACAATAAAAAACCTGCCGCCAAATTGGCACCAGGTCCACATCAATGCTATTTCAGACTGTATGCAATCTTATAGCGGTTAAGGCTGTACTTGTCATAGATGTCAGCTATGACTTCATTGAAGTTCTGAATTCTCTGATTGCCATCGCTTGCCGCTGACTGGAACCTTTCCGCCAGGCCCTCCAGAACCTGCTGCTTGACCTGCTCATAGTCGCTGACCTGGTCCGGGGTCTTGCGCAAGTCGCGGATCAGGGCACTCAGCGTAAAGTCGGACTCAGCCGCCAGAAAATTCAGCTCATGGTCAAAGACCAGGCAATAGCGGTAGGTCTTCCGGCCGCGAAAGTCCACGGAGTTGAAGATGTCCAGGTAAAGGTAAAGCTTCAGTTTCTTCAGGTCTGCCGGCGTCAATTGCCCGGTCAGCATCTTGAAGTTCTGGTAGTTGACGAAAAAGTCGTAGAAATCGCCGTAAAAGTCGTCCTGGAAATGGTCCAGGGCTGGATCCGCGTCATCCAGCAGCTGCCTCTCCAGGACTGCCCGCAATGTTTCTGCCATATTTTTTCAACCTCCAAAAAAGCCACTCTACAAAATCCATCATGCCTATTATAGCCAAGATCATGCACAGAAAAAAGACGGGCTTATTGCCCGTCCTTTCCCTCAAAATTGTCATAGCGGTCGCCGAATTCCTTCATGAAGCTGGAGTTGAACAAGTCCTCCTTAAGCTGCTGCCATTTTGGACTGGCGGCTTCAGCCAGCTTCTTGCGGCCGGACAAAAGCGCCGATAACTCGCCCGTCGTGGACAAGAACCTGCCCTGCCGCTGGCTGCTGAGCAGAAATTTGGCATCAACCGGCTTTTCCAATAAGCGGCCATGCTCATCAAAGCGGTAGCCGCCCCACATGTGCTGCTTGACCGGATTCTTCAGCTGCACGCTGTCGATATAGTGCAGCCGGCCCACCATCTTGTGCGTTGCCGTATAGCCCAAGGTCACGGGATCATAGATATCCACGTAGGCATTGATCTTGGGGCGCAAGTGATTGGCCATCTGCCGCTGGCGCCGGTCCAGCATCCGCCAGATATTGGTCCCCTCATAGAGGTAGGCCCCGGCAATCTGCCCGGAGTGGCGGCAATTGGCCAGGGCATACTGGGCGTTGATTGCCCCTAAGGAATGGCCGTAGATGTAAAAACGGCTCTTAGGGAATTCAAGCAGCCAGCGGTTCAAGTACTTGGCGGCTGTAAGCAGCTGACTGGGCACGGCCCTGGAGTCCGTTACCATATTGACAAAAATTGGCAGGTTGGTCTTCATCCATTCGTCGCGCCAAGTGGTGACGTTGCCCTTTTTCAGGCCATACGACCCCTTGAACAGGACCGTAATCTCAATCTGCGGGCCCGTGTGGTTTTCCAGCAAAAAAGCCTGCATCCCGTCTTCGGCATAAACGTCCCGGGTCAAGACGCCGATGGCCTTCTGGCCGATCTCGACCGTCTCCCCGATGTTCAAGCCCTCGTAGGCTTTTTGCGCCAGCTGCACCCGCTCTTTGTCAGTCAGGCATTCATTAATCATCTAGATCCACATCCTCGCCCTGCAAATACTTGCTGAAGGCGGCGTAGTCCCTTTCCATCTGGTCGGCATACGCCAGCGCCCAGCTGGCCAGGCCATCATCCAAGTCGCGCTGCTTGTGGACATAGCCATAGATCATTGGCGCGGTCGGACTTTCGTAGTGGGCTACGGCCAAAATGAAGGAGCAGATCAGGCAATAGGCTGAGAAACTTTCCAGATCTAATTTTAGGGGGTCAATGGAGTCCTTCATGTCGCGGAATTGACGGACATAGAAGGAGCGCCCATTGACGTGCATGGCGCCCAGGAAGGGGTCATAGTGGGTCTGCAGCACCCGCTGGGCCGTAATGATCCGCTTGCCTTCGTCCTTTTCCTGGGACCGGCTTTCGCTGACCGTCAAGGCGGACAGGTTGTAGCGCAGCGGCATGGCCTCTTTGATCTGAAGCACCAGGTGGCTGCCATCCTTGCCCGTCAGCAGGGCCAGGTAGCAGCGCGTGCCCCAGGAGCCAACGCCGACTGAGTAGCGGATCATGTCCGTAACCTGGTAGCTCATCAGCAGCACCCGCACGTCATCTGAGACGCTTTGCTGGTACTCACCCATCCCCTGCAGCAATTGGGCATAGAGCCCAGGCGACACCCGCCGGGCACGCGGCGGATTTTCATTGAAGCGCAGCTGCCCGTCCGCGTCCAGGTGGGTGAACTTCTTGACCACCTTGTCTGAATTGTTCTTCGGCGCCCTTTGGGCCACCTTCTTCAAGACCGCCTTCATCCGCTCGCTTTCCGTCATCTCTTCGATCAAGTCGTTGATGTTGTAGGAAGCGTAGAACAAGTCCAGCAGGTCAAAGGAGTTGGCGTAGTCGATCCCCCGGCGGTAGCCGTGGACGGAATTGCGCAGGACGTTCTTGATCGCGTCCTGGTCAAAGCCGTTGATCCGCCCGGTCAATACGATGCTGGTCAACAGCCGCTTCAAGTCAAATTCCCAGTTGCCGATCCGGGCTTCGTCAAAGTCGTTGAGGCCAAACAGCAGCTGGCGCTCAGGCGAGGCAAAGAAGCCAAAATTGGTCAGGTGGGAGTCCCCGCAGATAATGACTGGAATATGGCTCAAGCAATCGTCAAAAGCCCTGAGGTCCGCTTCCATGATCCCTGCCGTGGCCCGGAAGTAGGAAAATGGATTCTGCATCATCCGCTCATGCCGCATCCCCAGCAATTCCGGGATCATTTTTTCCTCAGTGAGGCGGATCAAGTGAACCACATCCCGGTCAACCGGATTAAAGGTGGAGATGGCCCTGATTGGATACGTGAGCCGGCGCGCTTTCCCAAGCTTGATCAGGTCCTCCTTGCTGTCGCCGATGAACAGCTGGTCAATCTTGAAGCTCTCAATTTCATGCTTGTCTGTCTTCATAAAGCCTTCTATCAAACAATCTTTTCGTGCATGCTAATTAAAATTTTAGTCTTCCGTGTCTTCCAGCTCGTTTTCCTGCGGCTTCATAGCTTCAAAAGCGTCCTTGTGGCTTTCGGATTCAGCCGCTTCGGCGTCCTTGACCGCCTGGACCTTTTCCTCGGCCTCAGCGATGAAGTATTCCTGGCTGCTGAACGGACTTTGCCCGCGGCGGTCAGCGTGAACCCATTCGGTCCCGTGCAGGATCCGGGCTTGAACATTGTCCCGCCACATCTTGGCAAAAATATCCAAGACCCGGGCCTTAAGGTCGTCCTGCAGGATCGGGAAGAGGGTTTCAACGCGCCGGTTCAGGTTCCGCCGCATCATGTCGGCACTGGCCAGGTAGACTTCTTCCTTGCCGTCGTTGTAGAAGTAGTAGATCCGGCTGTGTTCCAGGAAGCGGCCCACGATCGAGTGCACTTCAATGTTGTCAGAAACGCCTGGAATTTCGGTCCGCAGGCAGCAGATCCCGCGCACGATCAAGTGAATCTTGACGCCGGCAGCGGAGGCTTCATACAGCTTGGCGATCACGTCCTGGTCAGACAGGGAGTTCATCTTCATGTGAATCTCGGCATGGCGACCCGCTCGGGCGATGGAGATTTCGTTGTCGATCTTTTCGTAGATGAACTGGCGGATCAGCTTCGGCGAAATCCGCAACTTGCTGAAGTAAGGCGGCTTGGAGTAGCCAGACAGCATGTTGAAGAGGTTGGTGGCGTCCACGCCCAGGTCACGGTCGCAAGTAAACAGCCCCAAGTCAGTGTAGAAGTGGGCGGTAACGTCGTTGTAGTTCCCAGTCCCCAGGTGCAGGTAGCGGCGGATGCCGTCGCTGTCTCTTCTGATGACCAGGGTTACCTTGGTGTGGGTCTTCAGGCCAACCAGCCCGTAGATTACATGGCAGCCCATCTGTTCCAGGGTTCTCGCCCAGTGGACGTTGTTTGATTCATCAAAGCGGGCCTTGACTTCAACCAGAACGGTTACCTGCTTGCCGGCTTGGGCCGCCTGGCCCAGGTACTTGATGATCGGTGAGTTGCCGGAAACCCGGTACAGGGTCATCTTGATGGCCAAGACGTCCGGGTCCTTGGCAGCCTGCTTGACGAAGTTCAAGACGGCGTCAAAGCTGTCATATGGGTGCTGGACCAGGTAGTCCTTTTCCCTGATTGAGTCAAAAATATTGTGGTCGCTGCGCAGGGCCGGGTCGATGTAGGCATGCATTGGCTCATAGCGCAGGTCATCGTGGCCTTCAACCAGACCTGGCAGCTTCTTCAAGAAGGTCAGGTCGATCGGGCCGTTGATGGAGAAGACGCTTGGCTCATCCACGTTCAGCCGCTTCATCAGGTGCTTGACCAGCTTGGCGCTCATTGAGCTTTCAACTTCCAAACGGGTCACGTGCCCGTGCTCGCGGTCCTTCAATTGCTTGCGGACGGCCAACAGAAAGTCGGAAGTATCGCTTTCAGACACGTCCAGGTCCATGTCCCGGGTAACCCGGTAGCAGGATGCCTGACGGATTTCGTAGCCGTCAAACAGGCGGTCCAGGTACTTTTTGACGATGTCTTCCAGCATGATGAAGTCATTTTCGCCATCCGGCAGCTTGACCAGCCGCGGGAAGATGTTCGGCACGCGGACGGTCGCGAACTCGTGCTTGCCGTCTTCTTCGCTTCTGAGGCGGATGGCAATGTTCAGCGAGTCGTTGCTGATGAATGGGAACGGCCGGGACTGGTCGTCAGCCATTGGCGTCAGGACTGGGTACAATTCGTTGTTGAAGTAGCGGCGGATATACTCTTCCTGGTCCTCGCTCAGCTCATCCACGTCCAAGATGCGGATGTTCTGCCGTCTCAGCAAAGGCAACAGCGAACGGGAGTAGGTTGAGTAGCGGCGCTCAACGACTTCATGCTCTTTCTCGTTGATGGCGTTCAATTGCTCAAGCGGAGTCAGCCCGCTGGCATCCTTGCTTTGCACGTCAGCGGCGACCAGCTTGCTCAAGGAAGCCACGCGGACCATGTAGAATTCGTCAACGTTTGACTGGGTGATGCCCAGGAAGTTGGCTCTTTCCAGAAGCGGCTCATCCGGGTTTCTGGCTTCATCCAGGCAGCGGTCGTTGAAGTCCAGCCAGCTCAATTCCCGGTTGCTATAATAGCTAGGATCAGTAAATTCTGTGATTTGTTTTTCTGTTTCTTTAGTCATCGTCTTACTTTCCCCTCTTTTGCTTCAGAGTAATCTTCATCCCAAAGACGGCTTCGGCCAGGCCGACATTCTTTTCAAAAACGAACCGTTCCAAGGTCAGGTCGCGCTTGCTGCGCACCGTGATCTGCATGGCATCGTTCTTGATGGACACGACGATCTTGCTGATCTTCTGCTTTCTTGACGCGTCCAGGCTGTTGGCCAGGCGCAGGATAGCCGCCAATTTGGCCACGCGGACCTGCAGGGCCGGATCAAGGTGGCGGTATTCGCGCTCATCCGCGTTCAGGCTGGTCACGTCCTGGTGTTTCAAGATGCTCTTGAGCATTTCATTCTGCTCGTCAGACAGGCCGATGATCTGGTTGGCGTCAACGATGTAGGCGGCGTGCGCGTAGTGATTGTGGAAGTTGATGAAGTTGCCAATATCGTGCAGGCGGGCGGCAATTTCCAACAGCTGGCGGTCGTCTTTGTCCACCATGCCCACGTGGGCTAAGCGGTCAAAAATGTGCAAGGCAAAGACGTTGGTCAGGTTTGAGTGCTTGCCGCCTGAGCTGTAGCGCTGGGCAATGTTCTTGGTCGCGGTCATGACGATGGTTGAATAGTCGTCTGGCCGGTACTTGAACTTGGCAGCAGCCTGAATCATCAAGCCTGTGATGGCTGATGACTGGGTCAAGGTCATCACTTCCGGCTTGATCACCCTGATCAATTGGTGAATCAAGACGACGGATGGCTTCATTCTGGCCAGGCCATTGGTGTCCAAGCCGTATTTCTTCATCAAGAACTGGTCTGGCGCTTCCCGGAAGTCTTCATAAGTCTGGTCAAAGTCTTCCAGCTTGATGACGCTGGCCCGTTCTTGCGGGTGCAGGCTCTGCTCGCCGGCGCCGGAAACGTGCTGGATAATCAGGCGGGCCCGGCCGGTTGGCTTGTTGATGGTCTTGAAGCTGACCAGCTTTCTTGAAATAAAGTCGCTGATGATGTCAACCGGGTCGATTGGCGTATCGCGGGTCATTTCAGACAGTTCTTCGATTTCTTCCGGACCCATGGCAAAGTTCCAGGTAGAGACATAATGCTGGCCCTTAAACATGGTCAGGTTCAGCATCGCGCTCCCCATGCTGAGCAGGTAGGTGGATTCGTCATCCTTGAGTTCAGAGAACTGCGGCAGGGCCATCGCGGCAATGATCTTGTAGTAGGCAATTTGGGCCCCGTTCAGCCATTCGACGTCCAAACCGGTTCTTACCTTGATCTGATCGGACAGGTAACGGGCAGAAATTTTATCCAGCAGCTGCCGGTTCCCGTAAACCTTGTAATTGTCAATCCCGTATTCCGCGATCTTGCGCTTGAAGCCGATCAGCGCGTCAACCAAGCGCGGCAGCTCGTTTTCGTAGACTTCAAACTTCTTCCCAGACTGCACGAACTGCGGCGAGTTCAACTGTTCCAGAATTGTAAGTTTCTTCAAATCGACGATGAATAGACGCGCCTGATAAGAAGAAATATAGATTAGACCAAATTGTCTTTTGCTCATATTTGTCTCCTATGTTTACCATTAAATTCATTTCGAAATGAGCAGGTTTCACGGCTGACCCAGTGAAACCATTCTATTTCAATTGTACAAGAAATTAGCCGCTCTTGTGCAAAATTATTGTTAAAATTAATTGCGCTTACATAACTGGCAGTGCAAGAAAAGCAAGAAAAGACGCGCCATTAACGGGTGCGTCTTTTCCAATTCTTGTTAACTCTTTAACAATGAGTGTTTTTGCTAAATATTTTCCCAGTGGCCTTGTTTGCCGGCTAGTCCAACTTCGTCTTTGTCGCATCTTTGATGCTGAAGCCGGAAATGCCGGTGAACCACTTCTTCATCAGGCGGTTATAGGTCCCGTCTTCCCGGATCTCCTTCAGGGCCTGGTTCACGGCTTCGGTGAACTTGGTCTGCCCCTTCTTGATCCCGATAGCGTATGGCTCTTGGGTAAAGTTCTTGTCCAGCAGACGGTACTTGTCGCGGTCAGCATACATCAAACCGGCCAGGACCGTATTGTCGCTGATCATGGCCACGGCCTTGCCCGCCTTTAAGGCGTTGTAGCAGGAGCCATAGTCGTCATAGAAGATAATCCGGGCCTTTGGGGCGTACTTGTGAACGTCAGCTTCAGCGGTTGATCCCTTAACGGCGGCAATCACGTACTTGCTGCTGTTGAAGTCCTTGACGGTCTTGAACTTGCTCTTTTTTGGGACGATAAAGTTCTCACCAGCCATGAAGTAGGTGTCAGAGAAGTTGATGATCTTCTGGCGCTCAGGCGTATTGGTCATGGTCGCCATGACCGCGTCGACGTTGTCGATCTTCAAGTCCATGATTCTGGACTTTTCACTGATGTATTCAATTTTCATCTTGCCCTTGGGCCCTAAGATCTTCTTGGTAATGGCACGGGCCAAGTCGACTTCAAAGCCCTTCGCTTTGCCTGTCTTGGTGTCCATCATGCTGAACAGGCGGGTATCAGCCCGCATCCCCCAAGTAATGGTCCTGCTTTTCTTGACCCGGTCGTAGGTTGCCGAACTGGTCTCTTTTCCAGTTTTTGAACAAGCAGTCAAGCTCAAGGCCACAAGCAGTGCAGCGAAGAAAGCCAGCAACTTGGTAAGTTTACGTGCCATTTATAACCTCCTCCTTGGCAAGCAACAAACTACGTTGGCGCTTTGTACAAGCATTAATCTCGATATTTTGTTTTAGAATTTGAATCTTTCATTCAGCTTAGTACTTGATCCGCTTGCTCAGGTAATTGGCAAAAGTGGACAGCACGAAACAAATGATGAAGTACATTACCGCAACTGTCAAGTACATTGGAATCATGTAGTTGGTGTTTTGGTTGTAGATGATTTCCGCGTGGTAGAGCAGTTCAGGCAAAACGATGATCGTGGCCAGTGACGTGTCCTTGATCAAAGACACGAACTGGGACAGCAAGGCTGGAATCATCCGCGTCAAAGCTTGGGGCATCACCACGTGTACCATGGCTTGGACATAGGTCATCCCGTTGGACCGGGCCCCTTCCATCTGCCCTGGGTCAACGGAGTTGATCCCGGAACGCACGACTTCGGCAATCATGGCTGATTCAAAGACTACCATGGCGATAACTGAAGCCTGGAAGGCATCCACTCTGATCCCCATAACCGGCAGGCCGAAGTAGGAGAAGAAGATGATCAGCAGCAAAGGCAGGTTTCGCAAGATGTCAACGATCACGCCGACCACTCGGGAAATGACGGTCGTGGTCTCATCAACTCTGGTGTAGCGGAGCACCCCAAGAATCAAGCCAAAAATGAAACTCAAAATGATTGAAATCACGGAAACTTCAATCGTGACCCAGAACCCCTGCAGCAAGAAGTGCAGGTTGGTCCAGGACAAAGCATTTGCCAGATTTTGCATTTATTCTTCCTCCTCTTAAGCCGTCTTCTTTTCCAAGTACTGCATGTAGTAGCTCATCGGCAGGGTCAGGATCAAGTAGAAGATCCCGACTAAGACATAGCTTGGAATCGTCTGGAAAGTGTTGGAGGCAACGATGTCGCCTTGGTACATCAGGTCAAAGCCGGCAACGAAGGCCAAGATGCTGGAGTTCTTGATCAGGTTGATGAACTGGTTGCCCAGGGCTGGAATGACGATCTTGAAGGCCTGTGGCAAGATAACGTAGCGCATGGCCTGCCAGTAGGTCATCCCGTTGGACCGGGCCCCTTCCATCTGCCCCTCGCCGACAGAGTTGATCCCTGAGCGGACCGTTTCAGCAATGAAGGCCGAAGAGTAGATAGACAAGCCGATAGTCCCGGCTTGAAAGCCGGTCAGCTTTAAAGGCGTGTAGGTCGGCAATACCAGGTAGAAGACCATGGTTACGACCAGCAACGGAATGTTCCGGAAAATTTCAACGTAGACCTTGGCTACCCCGCGCCAAAACTTGCTTGGCACGGTTTCCAAAATGGCAAAGCCGGAACCGATCACCAGACTGAAGAACAGCGCGATCACGCTGCAAAGAATGGTGTTCCAGAAGCCAAGCAGGAACGTTGACCAGTTTTCTGACAATAAGTTAAACATTAATATTCAGCCTCCTTGACACTGAAACCATTGATGCTGCCGAACCACTTTCTGACCAGCTTGTCATAGCTGCCGTCAGCCTTGATGGTCTTCAAGGCCTTGTTGATGGCATTGAGCATTTTCGTCTGTCCCTTTTCAACCGCAATCCCGTATGGCTCAACGGCAATGGTGCCGCCAACCAGATGCAGATTCTTGTGCTGGGCGGCGATCCCGGCCAGGATCCCGTTGTCAGTTGCAAAGGCATCCCCTTGCCCGGCTAACAGGGCGTTGGTGCAAGAGCCGTAGTCGTTGTAGGCCCGGATCTTAGCCTTAGGTGCCTGCTTGGCGATGTCGTCAGCCGCCGTCGTCCCCTTGCAGATGATCACGACCTTGCCCTTCTTGTTCAGGTCCTTGACGGACTTGACGCTGCTGGTCGTCTTGGTCAAAAGCGAGGTACCAGCCTTGAAGTAAGGGGTTGAGAAGTCAACGGACTTTCTTCTTTCCGGCGTGATGGTCATGCAGGCCAGAACCGCGTCCAGGTTGTTGTTCTTCAGCTGCGGAATCTTGGTCTGCGGGGTGACTTCGATAAACTTGGTCTTGGCGTCCTTGCCCGCGATCGTCTTGGTCAAAAGCCGGGCCAGGTCGATTTCAAAGCCTTCCAGCTTGTTGGTCTTGACGCTCTTCAGCCCAAACAGGGTCGTGTCGTACTTGACGCCCCAAGTGACGGTCTTGGACTGGATCACGTGGTCATAGACCCGGTCGGGATTGGATGAAGCACTGGTATTGCCGCAGGCAGCCAGGGCCGTCCCGCTCACCAGCAGCAGGAGGAGCGCCGCTGCTCGCTTAAAAAATTTTCTTGCGTTTTTCATCAGATGTGCCGCTCCTTTCCTCAATTAGCGGTCAATCACCTTGCTCAAGAATTCTTGCGCCCGCATGTGGTGCGGGTGTTCGAAGAAGTCTTGCGGGTTGCGTGAGTCTTCCAAAACGGTCCCCTGGTCAAAGAAGATCACGCGGTCGCTCACTTCCCGGGCAAAGCCCATTTCGTGAGTAACGACGACCATAGTCATCCCTTGGGCCGCGATGTTCTTCATAACGTCCAGGACGTCTTGAATCATTTCCGGGTCAAGGGCGGAAGTTGGTTCGTCAAACAGCAGAACCTTGGGCTTCATCGCCAGTGATCTGGCAATGGCGACACGCTGCTTTTGCCCACCGGAGAGCTGGCGCGGGTAAGCTTCTTCCTTGTCCAGCAAGCCAACCTGCTTCAAGAGCTTTTCAGCCAATTGGCGGTTTTCCTGTTCGTCCCGGTGCAGGACGATTCTTGGGGCCAGCATGATGTTTTCCAAAACGGTGTGGTTTTCGTACAGGTTGAAGTGCTGAAAGACCATGCCGACGTCTCTTCTGATCTTGTTGAGGTCGGTACGCTTGTCTGCCAGGTCGTGGCCATCAACGTCCAAGACGCCTGAAGAAATGCCTTCCAAGCCGTTGATGGTTCTAATCAGGGTACTCTTGCCGGCACCTGAAGGGCCGATAACTGATACGACTTCCCCTTCATCAATGGATAAGTTGATGTCCTTCAGGGCATGGTAGGTACCGTAGTATTTGTTGACGTTCTTGAATTCGATGATTGCTGCCATCTTGGGTCCTCCTCGGTTGCTTAATGCTAAATTAAAAAATTCCAGTCCGGATCGCTAAGCCTGCTTAGCTGCCAATTCCTCCAAAGCGGGATCTCAATAACAAAAAGTAAGTGCTAATTCTTAACGTTTTTGCCATCCTGCCGGCTGGACGACCGTCAATTGTTGTTTGGTCTTCCTTAATTTTTTATTAAATTTATCAGAAAATCGTGGCAATTACAAGTGTCATCCTCTCGGGGACAGGCTGATTTAACGTTTTTTTAATATTAGGATTCCGCTTACAGATTATTTTTGTTAAATCCGTCCTTTTCAAGCTTAACAAAATTAAGTTTTATCCTAAGAAAACTTACGTTTATTAACAGTTGCCCTTTAGATCAGAAAAATCCCCTTATTTTCCAAAGGCTTTTGCCTTATTTTTAAAGAAAAAGCAAGTTTTGCCCCAAACGGGTCAATTCCGAACGAGCCCTTAAGCCAATCAGGCTAAAGCTGGGAACTCGGCAAGCAGGAAAAAACGGCAAGCAGCGGCTTTTTGACAAGAATTGCTAGACCCTGTCCCCTTAGGCCTCTATAATATAATGTTAAAGGAGTTTAATAATGTCACATAAGAAACATCCCATTATTATCGGAATTGCTGGTGGCTCTGGCTCAGGGAAGACGACCATTGCCCACGAGCTGTACGACCAGTTTAAGAACGACCGGATCCGGATCATTACGGAAGATTCCTATTACAAGGACCACCCGGAAATGACCCAGGAAGAACGGGACCAGATCAACTTTGACCACCCCGACGCCTTTGACACTGACCTGCTGATCAGCCAGCTGCAGGACCTGACCAGCGGCAAGGCCGTCGAGATGCCGGTCTACGACTTCCCGACCCACCTGCGCAAGCACGAAACGGTCCACGTGGAGCCAGCTGACATCATCATCCTGGAAGGAATCCTGGTCCTGGCCATTCCTGAATTGCGCGACCTGATGGCCATCAAGATCTACGTCGACACTGACGACGACATCCGCCTGATCCGCCGCCAGCGCCGCGACATGGCCGAACGCGGCTACAGCTTTGACTACATCATCGACCAATACATGGCCACGGTGAAGCCAAGCTACCACCAGTTCGTTGAGCCGTCCAAGCGCTATGCCGACATCATCGTTCCTGAAGGCGGCGGCAACCAGGTCGCCTTGGACATGCTGACGACCAAGGTCCGCGACATCCTGCGCCGCAATGATTTGGAAGAACAGAAGGAAGCATAATGGCAGAAAGACAAAAACCACTGGTCATCGGGATTGCCGGGGGCTCAGGCTCTGGCAAGACCACGGTGGCCAAAGCGATCAGCAAGCGCCTGCCAGCCGACAGGGTCTTGATCCTGACGGAAGACGCCTACTACAAAGACAATGCCGGCTTGTCCATGGAAGAGCGCAAGGCGATCAACTACGACCACCCCAACGCCTACGACACCGGCTACATGGTCAGCCAGCTCAAGCAGCTGCTCAACGGCCAGGCCATCGAGATGCCGACCTATAACTTCAACACCCTGACCCGGGCCAAGGACACGATCCATGTTGAGCCCGCTGACATTATCATCGTTGAAGGGATCCTGGTCCTGGCCTCAGAAGAGCTGCGCCAGTTCATGGACGTCAAGCTCTTCGTCGATGCTGACGACGACATCCGCTTTATCCGCCGCCTGCAACGCGATACCCAAGAGCGCGGACGGTCAATCGACTGGATCATCGCCCAGTACCTGGCCACGGTCAAGCCCAGCTTCAACCAGTTCATTGAGCCGTCAAAGAAGTACGCGGACATCATCATCCCCCGCGGGGGCGAAAACGACGTCGCCATCGACATGGTTTCCTCCAAGCTCCTGTCCATCATCAGGGACCACAAGCGCCATGAGCGCACGGAAGCCACGATGCCGGCCAAGCCTAACCCAGCCAAATAATTTACGTCAAAACGCAAAAGGCACGAGTCAAATTGACTCGCGCCTTTTTTAGTCTGATTTCGATGGCTGCTGGTTAAATTCATTTAAGCTTACATCATGAAGCTGCCGGCGTGCAGGCCAAGCAGAGCAATGAGGAGCATCAGCGCAATTACCACGCCGACTACTTCCCAGTATTCCTTGTTCGCGTTCTTTGGTTCACATAATTTAATGCGTGTCATGTCTTTTGCTCCTTTCAATGATCTTGATATTAGCAAATATCAAGCTTTTTTGAAATATGTTTCTGATTGTACACCCAAAAGACAGACTTGTCAGCAAATTTGCATCATTTTATCAATTTTAAGATAAAACTCCCGTTCCGCTTGCTGATCTTGCGCGTTTCTGCCTGCTGGCTTGCTTTTTTAAAGCAAGCGCTGCTTACTTCATGATTTTATCAAAAAGCTTGGTGATCCACTTGACCAAAACGGCGTCAAAGAAGACGGCCGAGGCCATGCCGGCAATGAACATTTCGATCAGCAGGCTTGGCTTGTAGGCATTCCAGCCATAGATAAAGTAGCACATGACGAAGGCGGCAACGTGGCAGCAGATGGCCCCGATAATCAAGCTGGTCCAGCTGAAGCGGTCATAGTTTTCCTTCTTGGGGAAGAAGCCGATTTCGTTGAAGGCCCCCTGCACGGCCCCTTCCAGAATGGTCAACGCCCCCCATTGCCCGCCAAAGGCCATTTCAACCATCGCGGCCAGGGTCTCACCGATCACGCCGGAGCCAAAGGTCGGCACGAAGTACATGGCCAAAGGCGCGGCCATGTACCACAGGCCTGAGTAGAGCTCATCGGCCAGTGGACCTTGGCCGACAAAGGACAAGGCCACCTTGGTAGCGTTATAGAGCGGATTGAAGACGTATTGGTAGATCACGCCCATGATAACCCCGATTAAAGCTACCAGGATGACGGCCTTGACGTTCCAGCTTTTTTCTTTTCTAAACATAATAAAAACTCCTATCCAGCTAAAACAAAGCCAGTAGGAGTTCATGCTCGCACTTAAATAATGACACTTCCCTTGCGCAAGAATTGTCTTGTTCAGGTTCAAAGGGTCGACCAATGGTCTCTCAGCGGTAAGCACCCCTAGTGGCTTTCGTTCGCGTTATTGATCTGCTGCAATCAGCAGAATCTCACTTATATAATTACTTTTACCAAACTAATTATAACAATTATTAGTTAAAAAGCTAGTGTTTTTTTCACAAATCAGTCTAGTCAAAAGACTTGAAGGAGTCCAGCTTTTCCTGGTCAAGGTCGCGGATGATGGCCAAAGCCAGGTCAACTGAGGCCTTGAAGTCCTTGTAGCTGCTGAAGCAGTAAGGCGAGTGCTCATAACGGACCGGAATGCCGATGACGATGGTCGGTGCCCCGTTTTCATAGTAGATGGCCGCGCCGTCCTGGCCGCCGCCAGTTCTGACTGAACGGGTGTAAGGAATCCCGTTCTTGTCCGCCAGATCGCAGGCATACTGCTGGAACTTCGGGTTTGGCAGGAAGGTCACGTCCATGTCCCGCAGCATTGGCCCGCGCTTCAGGCCAGTCTGCGACAGCCATTCAGGCTCAAAGGTGTCGTCAGCCGGGCAGCTTTCCAGAACCAGGCAGACGTCAGGCTTGACTTTGCGGGCCGTCACGTAAGCCCCGCGCAGGCCAACTTCCTCTTGGCTGGACAGGGCAGCCACGACGTCAAAGTTGGTTTCTTCATCCTTCAGGTTTTCCAAGACGTCAGCCATGGCCGCGGCGCCGAAGCGGTCGTCAAAGTCCTTGCCGAAGAAGAGGCCGGTCTTGTCATTGTACTCGCACTTGACGTCGACGAAGATCGGGCAGCCCGTGTCGATCTTGTAGTCCTTGATGGTCTCTTCCCGGCTGGAGGAGCCAACGTCGATGGAGAGGTCAGCCACTTGCGGCACTGCCTTGCGCTCAGCGGCCGTCATGAAGTGCGGCGGCTTCAAGGCCACAACGCCCGGGATGTATTCCCCGTCCTTGTTTCTGACCTTGACCCTCATTGATGGCAAGACAACGTTGTTCCAGCCACCCAGGGTGACGAACTTGAGCAAGCCGTTGGGGCGGACTGCCTGGGTCAACAGGCCTACGGCGTCGGAGTGGGCATCCAGCTGGATGACTGGCCGCTGGCCCTTGTTCTGCTTCTTGGCAGCGTAGACGTTGAGCATCCCGTCGACTTCCAGGTCAGCGTAGTCCTTGACCGTGTCCGTGAAGAGCTTGACGAATTCCGTTTCAAAGCCGGAAGTGGCATTGGCATCGGAAAAATCCTTCAGCATTTGAATTTCTTGTGCTTTTTCCATTGATAACTCCTTGTTTTTTAAGCATTTGCTCTTCTATTCTACCATTGACCAGGCTGTTGAATAGGAAATCGGCAAAAGAACTGGCAATCCAATCTTATTTAGCGGTTGTGCGAAATTCAATTTCCATAAAAAAGACACTCATCTGACATTGCTAAGTCAGATGAGTGTCTTAAGGCGTTGTTCAAAGCCAATGTCTTAACTTAATGACATTGACTGGCAACTGATTTTTTTAATTTAGTCAAGCAGGTCGTATTTCAGCTTCATCAAAGTGTGGCCGGAAGCAACCATTTCACCAGTTAAAGCAACCGTGTTTTCATAAGCCAGGTCGGCCATCTTCTGGTTGGCTTCTTCCAGTTTGGCTTGCAGCTCACGGCCTTCCAAGCCCTTAACGGCCCGGTCGGTCTCATTTTCGATCTTGCGCAGCTTGGCCATGGTCTTTTCCTCAAAGGCCTGCTCCAAGGCACTGTAAACCTTGTAGTTGGTGTCGCCAAGCTGGGCGTTCAGCTTGTTGATCCAGAAGATCTTGCTCAAGTCAAAGTCAGGACCGGTCTGGAAGCTGGCCGGAGTCGTCGTGACGTTGGTGTAGAATGGCACGAAGACGTTGAAGGTGTTAGGACCAAAGGCCAGCCATTGCACGCCGGCAATGCCTTCTTCAACATCGTTTCTGATCTGCAGAATGTGGGTTTCGAAGTTCCGGTTGATGCCGATTGGCCGGAAAAGCTTCTTTTCAGCTTCAGTATTGGTCGTGCTGTAGACGTCGTATTCAGTGTCTTGGTAGTGGGAGCTTTCCAAGAACTTGATGTCTTCTGGGGAAATCTTCTTCTTGGCATAAGTGATGAATGGCTGGTCCTGGTCGCCAGGCTTGCCTTCCCATTCTGGGTCAAAGTAGCGGTGGATGTACCAAGCGCGCGGGTTGTTGTAGTGGGCGTCCTTGATGGTTGAAGAGCCAAAAATGTGGCGCAGGTTGTAGCCCGTGTAGTCTGGGTTCAAGTGGTATTCGTTGATCAGGTCCAGCAGGTCGCTTGAGCACATGAAGTTGTCTTTGTCGTCAAAGTCAAAAAAGTCGATGTTCAGGCGGTTTGGGGCGGCAACGTAGGCATCATCAGGGATGCGGCGGGCAGCCCAGTGGTGGCCGCCGATGGTTTCGATGTACCAGACTTCATCATGGTCAGCAAAGGCTGAGCCGTTCATTTCATAAGTCCCGTACTTTTCAACCAAGTAGCCCAAGCGCTCAACCCCTTCGCGGGCAGAGTGGATGTATGGCAGGGTCAAAGTCACGAAGTCCTCTTCGCCCAAGCCTCCCTTTTCAACCAAGGGGTCAATCCCTTGGATCCGGCTGTTGGTCGTAATGGTTTCAGTCGCGGTCATGGCTACCGTGGCATCGTTGATCCCAGCCGCGGCCCAGACCCCATGCTTGCCGGAAGCATCAGGCGCGCTGGTGTAGCGCAAAGGATTCGGGAGCAGGTCCTCGTCGTCGATTTCCTGACCGGTCAAAACGCTCTTGTAGTGCTTTGGCTGCTCTTCTGGATTAACGGCAATAAAGGCTTCCGGAATGATCTGGCTGCCGCCGTCCTCACTGCGGGCAATCATGGTTGATCCGTCAATCGTGGCCTTCTTGCCGACTAAGATGGTCGTGCATTCTGCAGGTTTCTTCATTTAAAAGTTCCTCCTGTTAGTCGCAAACAAAGTTAAACATTTTTATAGCTTGGCTATTTTTATCCTCTTATATTATACAAGACTGGTCCGCTGAAAGAAAAAGCAGCCGGCGCGTTTTTGATCAATTTTCGCTTCTGAACAGCTGGTACAGCTCTTCACTTAAGGCACTGGCGCCTGGGGCGCTGTTTTCAAAAATGATCCGCCCGGCCTCAGTCCGCTCAGTCAGTTGGTCCCGCTTGGCCAGCTGGTGCTTGACCTCATTGGCAGCCCCGATGGCTCCGTCATAAACTCGGGTCCGATGGCCTAAGACGTCAAGAATGGCCTGCTTGGCAAAGGGAAAGTGGGTGCAGCCCAAGACTACCGCGGAAGCCTTGCCGGCATAAGGATCAAGGACTTGGTGCAGGTAGGAGTAAAGCTCAGGCGACTTGGTCTGCCCCTGTTCAATCAGCTCAACCAGCTTGGGCGCCGGCACCTTGACCACCTGGTGGTCCTTGTCGTATTTTTGCAGCAGGTTGTTGAACTTGCTTTCCCGCAAGGTCAAAGGCGTGGCCATGACCACGACCTCCTGGTCCGGGTTTTCCAAGACGGCTGGCTTGGCCGCAGGCTCGATCCCGATGATCGGCAACTCGTATTCAGCACGCAGACGGGCAGCCGCGGCGCTCGTTGCCGTGTTGCAGGCAATCATGATAGCCTTGACCTGGTGATCGTTGATCAAGTGCTCTACCACCCTTTTGGAGAGCTGGTAGACCTCCTCTTTAGTCCGGACCCCGTAGGGGGCGTTGCCCGAGTCGCCGTAAAAAACAAAGTTCTCATGTGGCAGCAGGTCGACCAGCCGGCTCAACACCGTCAAGCCGCCCTGACCCGAGTCAAAAACGCCAATCGGACGATCCTTGTATTTTTCCATTGAAAAACCTCCCTTAAATTTCTATTTTGAACTTTTAAAGCCTTTTCTTCAACCTATTCAACTTGATTAAGGCAATCTTAAGCTTGAATCGCCTTTCTTGCTTTTTAGCGCCGGTATGGTAAATTGGTATTCAATCAGACAAAAGGATTTTGCCAGTTTCGCCAACAGGGGCGAACGGATTGAAAGATTAAGAAAGAGATAAGAACAGAAAATGGACAACTTTTCACCAAATGCTGACCGCCGGCACGTCGTCGACGCCTCAGCCTTGAACAGCTTTTTAAGCAAGATGTATTCCATCATGGGCTTGGCCGTCTTGGTTTCCGCCTTGACAGCCTACCTGACTTTGACGGTCGGCGCGGGCACCATCCTGCCAATGCTGGCCAGCAGCCGGGCTTTGGTCTGGATTCTGCTGTTCCTGCCAATCGTCTTGAGCGTGGCCATCAGCTTCAACGCGACCCGGCGGCCAACCGCCAGCTTCCTCATGCTGATGGCGATCGCCGTCATCTATGGGGTTGAATTCTCAACCCTGGCCTTCGTCTACACGGGCACTTCCATCACCGCGGCCTTCGTCTCCGCCGCCGGCGTCTTTGCCGGCATGGCCTTCTACGGGAGCGTAACCAAGCGCAGCCTGGACAACTTCGGGGCTTACGCCAACGCCGCTTTGATCGGCCTGATCGTGGCCATGCTCGTCAACTTCTTCGTCAAGAGCGGCCCAGCCTCCTTCGTCTTCTCCGTCATCGCGGTCATCATCTTCACGGTCTTGACTGCCTACGACGCGCAGAAGATGAAGCAGATCTACCAGACTTACGGCGACCAGGTTTCCAGCCTGGGCTTGGCTGTCAACGGGGCCTTGCTGCTCTACCTTGACTTCGTCAACCTCTTCCTGGAGCTGCTGCAGATCTTCGGCTACAGCGACAGCAAGAACTAAGCATCAGGGCTTCAATATCGAACAGAAAATTAATTTTTTAAAGGATTGCTGGCGCAATCCTTTTTTTCTGCGCTAATTTTTCGCCTTGTGTAAATAAGCAAAGGCAATTACAATAGATATTCGTGAGCGCAATTCAGCAAATAAGTTGCTATAAATATGGTAGAAATTGTCAAAAAGAAGGTTCTTACGTGAATAAAACGCCAATCTGGAAAAGAAATCTGCATGTCTCAGCGGTCAGCGTCTTTCTGGCGGGGATCGCATTTTCGGAAGTCACGCCCTTTTTGTCCTTGTACATCGACAGCTTGGGCAAATTTAGCCACCAGCAGCTGAGCTTTTGGTCCGGGGCCATCTTCTCAGTCGTCTTCATCGTCGCTGCCCTGATCTCCCCCATGTGGGGGCGCCTGGCCGACAAGAAGGGCCGCAAGCCGATGATCCTGCGGGCCTCTTTGGGGATGTCCATCGTCTTTGCCTTGATGGGCCTGGCCCAAAACGTCTGGCAGCTGCTCTTCCTGCGGGGGATGCAGGGGGTCTTTGCCGGCTTCATCTCCAACTCCAACGCCCTGATCGCGGCTGAAACGCCAAAGCACAAGAGCGGGCGGGCCCTGGGCATCATGAGCTCCTGCGCCACCGGGGGGCAATTGCTGGGGCCCTTTGTCGGCGGGGCCTTGTCACAGGCCTTCAGCTACCGGATGACCTTCTTCATCACCGGCTTCCTCCTCTTCACCTGCTTTGTCCTATCCATCTTTTTCATTCACGAAACGGACTTCGTGCCCGTGACCGGCGAAAAGCGCGGCAGCTTCGCTGACACCATCAAGCAATTCAGAAGCGGACAAATGATCATCGGCCTGCTTTTGACCACCTTGATCATCCAAGCCGCCAACATGTCGATCAACCCGATCGTTTCCCTATATGTCAGAAGCCTGATGGGCGGACACGGCAAAGTGGTCTTCATCAGCGGAATCATCGCCGCCCTGCCGGGGATCGCGACCGTTTCCGCGGCCTCCTACTTTGGGGGCCTAGGCGACCGGATCGGGACCCACAAGATCATCCTGGGCGGCTTGCTGGGCTCCATCATTCTCTTTTTCCTGACCGCCTTCGTGCAAAACACGCTTGAGCTCGGGATCTGCCGCTTCCTGATTGGCTTCACCGATGCCTGCCTCTTCCCGCAAGTCCAGTCCATGCTGTCCAAGAACTCGCCGCATGCCCTGACCAGCAGGGTCTTCAGCTGGAACCAAAGTGCCATGTATATCGGCAACATCGTCGGCCCAATGATCGGTTCCACGGTTTCAGCCCACATGGGCTACAGCGCCGTCTTCCTGGTCACTTCCGGGATCGTCCTGCTCAACCTGCTGCTTTACCGAACCAACATTTTAAAGAACTTGCCAGAGACGAAGTAAATTTATCGCTTGCAAGCAAAAAGCTGAAACTCTTTTCGCGAGTTTCAGCTTTTCTTTTGCCCAATTAATCCGCTTTTTCAAAAGAGAGGTCACCTGGCAAGACGAACACGACGAACACATCCCCGTAATAGTTGTCTTCAACATAGCGGCCCAAGGTGCTCAGATGCAGGATTCGGCCATCCTTGGCCTGGACCCGGTAAATCAAGGACAGGCTCTTGTCAGGATCCGTCAGCTTTTGCTCCCGCTGGCGCTTGATGGACTTTTCCGCTGCCGCGAAGTCGTCACGGTAGATAAAGTTGTTGTAGCTGGACTTGGTATATGCCAAAAATTCCTCATAGCTCTGACAGCCCAGCAAGTGCACCAAGTAGTCGTTGGCAAACAGAATTTCCCGTTTCTGGTCATCTGCCCGGTAGATCAAGACCCCGCCTGGCAGGCCTTGGGCCACGTTTTTGACGTTGAAGCCCAGCTGGGCCCGCTTGATTCGCTTCATCCGCGGCTCATAATGCTTGGCTGCTTTCTTGCCATGCATCTTGGCCGCGTAAAGGGCCTCGTCAGCCAAGACGACCAAGCCCTTGACCTTGTCAGCTTGCTTTGGAAAGTCAGCGTAGCCAGCCGAAATCGTATACCTGATTGCCTGCTGGCCGCTGGTGAATTCCTGCACCCCGCTGACGGCTTCTTCGATCAGCTTTTGGGCACGGGCAGGGTCGCTTGGCACCGCGACGCAGAACTCATCCCCGCCCGTGCGTCCAATCAAGGCCTCAGGCGGAAAAACTTCCTGCAAGTGCCGGGCCAGATTTTTCAAAGCCAAGTCGCCTATCACGTGCCCATAGACGTCATTGACGAATTTAAAGTCATCCAAGTCGATAAAAGCCAAGGTCAGCGGACTTTGGTCGCGGATTTCAGGCCGCCGCTCCAATTGCTCCAGGAAGCCGCGGCGGTTGAGCAGGCCCGTCAAAGGATCCTTAAAGGCCAGACGGTTCAGCTCGTCTTTTTGCTGGCGGGTACCTAGGAACAGGTACAGCAGGCTGCTGATGGCCAGGTCAATTACAACGGCACTGGCTAAAAGCAGTCCGGCTGCCCCCGCCCGCCAGCCGCCTTTAGGAACAACGCTCAAAGTCCACCAGCATGAGCCATAGGAAAAAGTATAGCCAACCGCGTCCTGGATTTTGTCGCCCTTGCCCACGGATGACTCAACCTGGACCCGCTTTTGGGTCAAAGGCGACTTGCTGGTATCAATGCAGTAGTCATAGCCCATTGCCTTCAAATTCTTCAAAGTGTGCCGGTAGACGTTTGGCAGCTTAACGGTCAGCATCGTGTAGCCCCAGAATTTGCCATTCTTCAAAGTGACCGGGTTCATGACCACCACGCAGCGCTTGGTGCCTGCCAAGGGCATCGGCCCGTAAATGACCGTCTGCTTCTTCCGCTTGACGAAATTAAGCACCTCTCTGGCTTCTTTAATCTTCATCAAGTCGGTGTTCTTCTTCTGCGAAGGATGGTATGGATAGGCGTCAGTCACGACGCCATTGGGAACCAGCTCGATCAAGCTGATATAGTCAGTGTTCAGCAGCTTCGCGTCATGGATAAATTCCGCGTCCGAAAGCTTGCCGTTTTTGGAAATCACTAACTTCTCCAAAGCAGCATTGCGGTTGGTGGCATAGGTAAAGTCGCGCTTCAGCTCAACGGCATAGGCTTCGGCAATCCGGTAGGCCTTACTCTTCTTGTCCGCGATTTCCCGTGAATAAAAAATCGTCGTCACCGCAAAGGAAGCAATCACGAAACAAAAGGTAAAGACCAGCCAGATTATTTTATTCTTCAGATTTAATTTCATTAAAATACCTACAAACCAATTGTCCTAATTCATCGTATACTTTATTCTATCATGTCCGCCAGGCAATCCGGCCAATAAAATAACTATTTAGCAATCTAAAAAGGCTGATCCGCGGCAAACGGATCAGCCCTTTGTTTTATGCTGATTTAGTAGATTTTTTCCACCTGTTCCTGCACGGTTGGGTGAGCCAGGAAGTCATCATAGCTGATGTCGGCCCGGGCAACGACGCCCTTAGGCCCAACTTCGATGATATGGTTGGCGATAGTCTGAATGAACTCGTGGTCGTGGGAAGTGAACAGGATTGAGCCTGGGTAGTTTTCCATGGCTTCGTTCAAAGCAGTGATTGATTCCAGGTCCAAGTGGTTGGTCGGGTCATCCATCACCAGCACGTTGGCCGGCTCCAGCATCATTCTGGACAATTGGCAACGGACCTTTTCCCCACCGGACAGGACCTTGATCTGCTTGTTGATCTCGTCGCCGCTGAAGAGCATTCTGCCCAAGAAGCCCCGCAGGAAGGTGTTGTCGTCGTGCTCCTTGTCGGCATATTGGCGCAGCCAGTCCAAAATCGTCAATTCGTCATTGTCAAAGTTGGCGTTAAGGTCTCTGGACATGTAGTTAAAGGAAGTCGTCTGCCCCCAGGTAACAGTCCCGGAGTCTGGTTCCAGGCGGCCGGCGATGATTTCCATCAAGGCTGTGGTTGCCCGGGTGTTTCTGGACAAGAAGGCTACCTTGTCACCTGGCCGGATGATAAAGGAGACATTGTCCAAAAGCTGCTCGTCGCCGGACTTGTAGGACACATTGTCCACCCGGAGCAAGTCGTTGCCCAGGTCCCGGTGCATTTCAAACTTGATGTATGGGTACTTGCGGCTTGACGGCTTGATGTCGTCCAGGGTGATCTTGTCCAGCTGCTTCTTTCTGGAAGTCGCCTGCTTGGACTTGGAGGCATTGGCGGAGAAGCGGGCAATGAATTCCTGCAGCTGCTTGATCTGCTCTTCCTTCTTGGCGTTCTGCTGCTTAGCCATTTCCGTAGCCAGCTTGCTGGACTCGTACCAGAAGTCATAGTTGCCGACATAGAGCTTGATCTGCCCGCGGTCGACGTCGCACATCTGGGTGCAGACCTGATTCAGGAAGTGCCGGTCGTGGGAAACGACCAGGACGATGTTTTCATAGTCAGCCAGGAAGTTTTCCAGCCAGGCCGTAGTGTGGATGTCCAGACCGTTGGTCGGTTCGTCCAACAAGAGGATGTCAGGATTGCCGAACAAGGCTTGGGCCAAAAGCACCTTCACCTTGTCGCTTTCAGCCAGCTCGCTCATCTTCTTCTGGTGCATGTCTTCCGGAATGCTCATGCTCTGCAGGAGCTGGGAGGCGTCGCTTTCCGCGTTCCAGCCGTCCAGCTCGGCAAATTCGGTTTCCAGTTCAGCCGCCTTGACCCCGTCTGCTTCGCTGAAGTCAGGCTTGGCGTAGAGGGCGTCCTTTTCCTGCATGACCCGGTAGAGCTTCTGGTGGCCTTGGATCACAGTATCCATGACCGTAAAGTCTTCAAAGGCAAAGTGGTCCTGATTCAGGCTGGACATTCTTTCGTTGGGGCCGATGGTAATTGAGCCGGTCGTTGGCTCCATCTTCCCTTCCAAGAGCTTCAGGAAAGTCGACTTGCCGGCGCCGTTGGCCCCGATAATGCCGTAGCAGTTGCCTGGCGTGAACTTCAAGTTGACGTCGCTGTAAAGCGTCCGACTGCCGATTTGTAAGCTTAAGTCTGAAACTGTGATCAATAGTTGGTCCTCATTTTCTTTCGTTCAATATTTTCAAATTTTTCCGGAAATTGCTTCCGGATGATAATCTAAGTTAGTATATCAGTTTTAGCCGCTTTCAAACAATCGATTTGGCTCAAAAAAATTATCATTTTTGACTTAATTTTCTTTTGTTTTATCTAGCCATTTTTTGGCTTTATTAAGTTTAGCCAATGGCAAAATTAATCATTTAAACTGACTGCTTAGAAAATGTTTAACGATTACCTTTAAATAAAGGCAAAAAATCCGTCAATAGTTCGCTTTTGCTAATTTTTTATCGTAATTTACCCCCTTTCTCATTCATTTTTAAGTGAAAAAGGCGTATGATATAGGAAGTATGACAACAACATATTCTTTTTGATGAGAGGAGTTAAGCGTGACTGCTAAGAAACTAGAAAACAACAGTAACCACCAGGTTATTGCTGAAGAAGTCAAAATTCTGACCGACCTGCTCGATGAGAGTACCCGTCACTTAGTCGGCGACGAGGAATTCGCGAAGATCAAGGGCCTGGTTAAGATCGCAGCCGGCAAAGACCACAGCCAATTGGAAAGCCAAATTGCTTCCCTGAGCAATCAAGAGCTGATCGTCGTTGCCCGCTACTTTGCTACCCTGCCGCTGTTGATCAACATTTCTGAAGACGTTGATCTGGCCAGCGAGGTCAACCTGCTGAACAATACCAAGCAAGACTACCTTGGCAAGCTGTCCAATACGGTCGATCTGGTTGCGCAAAAGGACAACGCCGCGGAAATTCTCCGCCACGTCAACGTAGTGCCAGTCTTGACGGCTCACCCAACCCAAGTGCAGCGCAAGACCATCCTGGAATTGACCGACAAGATCCACAACCTTCTGCGGGAATACCGGGACGTCAGCGCCGGCACCATTGACCGGGACGAATGGACCAACCAGCTACGCCGCTACATTGAAATTATCATGCAGACGGACATCATCCGGGAAAAGAAGCTGAAGGTCAAGAACGAAATCAAGAACGTCATGGTCTACTACCCGAAAGCCTTGATTCCTGCCATCACCAAGCTGACTGGCCGCTACAAGGAACTGGCCCGCAAGCGCGGCTTGAACATCGACGGCGCGACCCCAATTACCATGGGCATGTGGATCGGCGGGGACCGGGACGGCAACCCTTACGTTACGGCCGACACCCTGCGCCTGAGCGGCACCATTCAAGCGGAAGTCATTTTTGACTATTACACCAAGGCCATGAACGACTTGTACCGGACCTTGGCCATTTCCACTTCCTACGTGCAGCCAACTCCAGAAGTCGTCAAATTGTCAGAGCTTTCCGGCGACAACTCTCCATTCAGAGTCAATGAGCCATACCGCCGGGCCTGCTACTACGTTGAATCCCGCCTGGCCCACACGGAAAAACAGCTGCTGGACCGCGTCTCCAAGGACAGCGTCGTTTCTGAAGAAAACCTGGAAAAGGCTCCTGTCTACAAGGATGCCTACGAATTCAAGAGCGACCTGGAAGCAATCAAGCGCTCATTGATTCAAAACCACGACCAAGCCGTCACGACTGGACCATTTGACGAATTGCTTGAAGCCATCGAAGTCTTCGGCTTCCACCTGGCCACCATCGACATGCGCCAAGACTCCAGCGTCAACGAAGCCTGCGTAGCTGAATTGCTGAAGGGCGCCAAGATCTGCGACAACTACAGCGACTTGTCAGAAGAAGAAAAGATCCAGCTGTTGCTCAACGAATTGGAAAACGACCCGCGGACCCTTCACTCCAACAACGCGCCTAAGTCAGAGCTTCTGCAAAAGGAACTGAAGATCTACGCTACGGCCCGCAAGCTGAAGGACACCTTGGGCGAAAACGTCATCAAGCAGCACATCATCTCCCACACGGAAAGCATTTCCGACATGCTGGAGCAAGCCACCATGCTGAAAGAATACGGCCTGCTTGACAACCAGCACGCTAGAATCCAAGTCGTGCCGCTGTTTGAAACGGTTGAGGACTTGCAGAACTCCCGCGAGATCATGAAGCGCTACTTGAACTTCGACATCGTCAAGCGCTGGATTGCCTCCAAGAACGGCTACCAGGAAATCATGCTCGGCTACTCCGACTCCAACAAGGACGGCGGCTACCTGGCTTCATGCTGGAACCTGTACAAGGCCCAGAAGGAATTGACCAAGATCGGCGAAGACATGGGGATCAAGATCACCTTCATGCACGGGCGCGGCGGCACGGTTGGCCGTGGGGGCGGTCCTTCATACGAAGCCATCACCTCCCAGCCATTCGGCTCAATCAAGGGCCGGATCCGGACGACCGAACAAGGGGAAATCATCCAGAACAAGTATGGCAACAAGGACTCCGCCTACTACAATCTGGAAATGCTTCTGTCAGCCGCCGTTGACAGAATGGTCTCCAACCAAAAGGTCGGCGAAAAGGAAATCCAAGACTTCACGGCCTCAATGGATGCCATCGTGGCTGACTCCAACCGGGTCTACCGCAAGCTGGTCTTTGAGAACCCGCACTTCCACGACTACTTCTTCCAAGCCACTCCTATTAAAGAAGTTTCCAGCTTGAACATCGGCTCTCGGCCTGCCGCCCGGAAGAAGATCACTGAGCTTTCAGGCCTGCGGGCTATTCCTTGGGTCTTCTCTTGGTCACAAAGCCGGGTCATGTTCCCAGGCTGGTACGGGGTTGGCTCTGCCTTCAAGCACTTCATCGATGCTGATCCCGCAAACCTGAAGGTCCTGCAGGACATGTACAATGGCTGGCCGTTCTTCCACTCATTGATGTCCAACGTCGACATGGTTCTGTCCAAGTCCAATATGGAAATCGCTGAACAATATGCCAACCTTTGCCAGGATGCGGAAACCCGGTCAGTCTTTGACATCATCCACGCTGAATGGGCCTTGACCAAGGAAGTCATCCTGCAAATCGAAGGTCACGAAAAGCTGCTGGAAGACAACCCATCCCTGGAAAGCAGCTTGGACTACCGGATGCCTTACTTTAACGTCCTGAACTACATCCAATTGGAAATGATCAAGCGCGGACGCAATGACCAAGTCAGCGGCATCTACGAATCGATCATCCACATCACCATCAACGGGGTGGCTTCAGGCCTGCGTAATTCGGGCTAAAGTCACTGACTGAGCAGCAAATTATTTCCTTTAACGCGAAAACCACTAGGAAACTCTTCCTAGTGGTTTTTCTTTTGGAATTATTCTCAATTTTTTCTTGCTATTGTTTATTATTTTGCCTGAAAAGCCAGAGCCTTATTCAACCGTTACGCTCTTAGCCAGGTTCCGTGGCTTGTCAACGTCCAGCCCCTTGTCCTTTGAGGCGTAGTAGGCCAGCAATTGGGCAGGAACGACGGAAACCAGGGCTGACAGGTAGTAGTCGATTTCTGGCAAAACGATGGTGTCGCCTTCCTTGGCGAACTGCTTGCCCACGATCGTGATGACGTTGGCCCCGCGGGAAGCGACTTCTTGAATGTTGCCGCGGGTCAGGTCAGCAGTTACCGGGTCATTGATCAAGGCAATAACTGGCGTGCCGTCTTCAATCAGGGAAATAGTCCCGTGCTTCAATTCAGCTGCCGCAAAGCCTTCGGTTTGAATGTAGGAAACTTCCTTCAGCTTCAAAGCCCCTTCCAGGGAAACGGCGTGGTCAATCCCGCGGCCGATGTAGAAGGCGTTTCTTGAAGGTATCAGGTACTTCTTGGCCAGCTTTTCGATTGCTTCCTTGCCGTCAACGATTTCCTGGATCCCTTCAGCCGCGATGCTCAAGCCGTGCTTGAGGTTCCAGTCCTTGGCTTCCTGCTTGCCCAGCTTTTCACCAACAGCCTTGGCCAGGATGGCTTGCAGGGCCACTTGGGCCGTATAGGCCTTGGTTGAGGCAACGGCAATTTCCGGACCAGCCTTGAGCAGCATAGTGTAGTCAGCTTCCCGGGACAAGGTTGAGCCTTCAACGTTGGTCATGGTCAAGCTTGGAATATGACGCTTGTTGGCTTCAGTCAAGACCACGCGTGAGTCGGCGGTTTCGCCAGACTGGGTCAGGAAGATGAAGAACGGGTGCTTGGACATCATTGGGAAGTGGTAGCCTGCTTCTGAAGCGTAGCCAACTTCAGTTGGAATGCCGGCAAACTTTTCAAAGATTTGCTGACCAACCAGGCCCGCATGGTATGAGGTACCAGCGGCAAAAATGTAGATCCGGTCTGCCTTTGATACGGCGTCAACGATCTTGGCGTCAACGACTGGCTCGCCGTTTTCGTCAAGGTATTCAGTTGACAGGCGGCGCATTACTGCTGGCTGCTCGTCAATTTCCTTGAGCATGTAGAATTCGTAAGTCCCCTTTGAGGCAGCGTTTGGGTCAATGTCGAGCTCGTGTGATTCACGTTCAACCTTGTTGCCGTCAACGTCTTCGATTTCGATTGAGTCCTTGGTTACGTCAGCATGGTCGCCATCGTTCAAGGCAATGAAGGTCTTGGTTTGGTCCAAAACTGAGATGGCGTCTGAAGCGATGATGTTGAAGCCGTCGCCCAGGCCCAGCATCATTGGACTCTTGTTCTTAGCCAGATAGATGTGGTCTGGCTTGGTGTTGTCCACCAGTAAGAAGGCGTATGAGCCCTTAACCAGCTTCAAGACCTTCTTGAAGGCGTCGTAGCCTGACAGGCCTTCTTCATCGGCAAACTTGCCAACCAGTTGGACAACGACTTCGGTGTCAGTTTCAGAATTGAAGTGTACGCCCTTAAGGTACTTCTCCTTCAAGTCAGCGTAGTTTTCGATCACGCCGTTGTGAACCAGGTAGAAGCGGCCGTCAGCTGAGTAGTGAGGGTGAGCGTTGGCTTCGGTTGGGTGACCGTGGGTAGCCCAGCGAGTGTGGCCAATCCCCGTGGTCCCTTGTTCATCAGGAGTCATTTTCTCTTCCAGGTTTGAAATCCGGCCAACTGCCTTGGTCAAAAATTCATGCCCCTGCAAGTCATTCAGGTAGATACCGGCTGAGTCATAGCCACGGTATTCAAGATTCTTCAAACCGTTCAATACAACTTCTCTAGCCGGCTTGCCAACTACGCCTACAATTCCGCACATAAAATAAATCTCCTTTTCGCGATAGTCTCTTTAAGATTGGTCTAGTTCAATAGCCAATATTGGACTACTTGCTTTTTACGTTTGCAATAGGAATATTAGCCGCTTTGGTCTAAAAGGTCAAGTCTTAAATCTTAAAATTGGTATAAATTGTCCGGATGCATGGAAAACTTAACTTTAAATTAATAATTTTACCAAAAAGGACCGCTCCTGCTTAACAAACAGAAGCGGTCCCGCCGTTATTCACCTTTTTTCTTAAATTGGTCTGGCTGCGGCCGTTTTTCGAAAATTAAGCAAAAAACACCTATCTAAGTCAGCAATGCCATCAGTTAAGGAATTAGCATTGCTGAATTAAATAGGTGTCTCCCCGTTCATTTGCGTAAAAGCCTTACCTGGCCTTCTTCTCATCGTCTTCGTCATCTTCAGTTTCGTGAACTGGGATTGGCCGGTGTTCAATCGGCGTCGAGAAGGCAATTTCGGTCTTGGTGCGGCCAAACTTCTGCAGCTCGTTGACCAAGTGGTCCAGTTCTTCAGGCCGCTTGTAAGACGCCTGAATCAACATGGAGTAGTCACCGGTAATACAGTCGCATTGGACGACGTTAGGAATCTTTTCGATAAAAGGATAAAACTCGCTCTTGTCTTCTGGCTTGACTTCCAAGTTGATGAAAGCCTTAACCACATAGCCCATGGCTGAGTAGTCAATATCTGCGTAGTAGTTCTTGATCAGGTTGGTGGATTCCATTCTTCTGATCCGGTTGGCTACGGCAGGAGACGACATAAAGTTGGCTTCAGCAATATCCTTTACGGAAGTACGGGCATTTTCTTCCAGCATTTGCAAAATGCGGCGGTCGGTTTTATCAATCTTGTATTCAACCATTTTATCCCCCTAATTTACCCTAATTAAATAACTTACATTTGTAATAAACTATATTTTATGCCTAAAAAAATTAAGTGCAAGTACTTTTATTAAAGAAAATTAAGTTTTACGGCTTAAGCTTAAAAAGAGCAACTCTTGTTTAATCTATATCCAGCCTAGGTAAAATTTAATTTATTAAGTACTGCTGATTTTACTTAGTTTTATAAAATAACAGGAGCCGAACGTTCATGATCCAGCAGCCATTGCTTTCGCTCCAGCCCCCAGGCATAGCCGGTCAGCTGGCCCCTGCTGCCCACAACCCGGTGGCAGGGAATAAAAAGCGCCAGCGGATTGCGGCCCACGGCCCCGCCAATGGCCCGCGGGGCCGTATGCAGCCGGTCAGCCAAATCCTGATAGGTCACCGTCTGTCCATACGGGACTTGCAGAAGCTGGTCCCAAACGGCGGTCTGAAAGGCCGTTCCAGAGGCATGGAGCTTGGGACGCTGGAGCTCGCGGCCCTCAAAGTAGGCCTCAAGCCAGGCCGCAGCCTCTTTCAGCGGCCGCGGCAAGTCCCGCTGGCGATTGCTGCTGGCCGCTCCCTCTGCCTCAGCAACAAATTCCGCGCTGACTAAGCCGGCTTCACCGCCCCTGAGCATCATGACTCCCAAAGGCGTCTGGCAACAGGTGCTGCTTTCTGGCATTGGCTCACCCTCTTTTCCAAAAAACAGTTTTGATTACATTTGCTAAAATAATTATCTTCTAATTATAGGCGCTTATATATTTAAACTTTTCTTAATAAAAGAATTATACTTAAAATCAACTTAAAAGAAAAGGGATAGACAAAATGTAAAGGCTCACATGTTTCAAAAAACACGTGAGCCTTTACATTTTGCTATTTTTGACATTGTTTTCGTGGCAATTGAAATAAGAAATGCATTAATTTTCAGTGCTGGTCAGCTCCATCTTCAATCTCGTCACCGCCTTTCTTTTCGTTTGACTTCTTCATTTGCCAAAAGCCGTTTTAAGCGCTTTCACTTGTACTATTTGTGCTTATATGCTACTTTTTGTATAAGAATGCTTTAACCTGACTGGCAAGGGGGACAAAATGAACGAACAAGAGCTGCAAGACATCCTGACCACCTTTCATGAGGCAACCAATCTGAATATCTATGTCTTTAAAGACGGAGCCCAGACCTTCCAGGCTACGACCGCCCTGGCTCCCGACCTGAACGCCAGCGTCTGCAGCCAGCTGCAAGCCAGCCCGGAATACGTCCGCATCCTGTTGCAAAAGAAGCACAGCATCATCGCGGCCTTTATCTGGAAAGACTGGACCATCGTCGGCTGGTCGGTCGACTATAACATCCAAGGCAAGGGGACTTATGACAGCAAGGCGCCATTATTGGGCATTGAGCAGTTCTCAGCCCAGATCAGGACCCTCTACGCCCTCTTTTACCATAAATTTCCCAAGGAAATCCGCCACCAGACCGAGCTGCGGGCGCTGCTGGACACGGCTTTTCAAGGAGAGATCCACTCTGACAACACCTACCAGGGCTATTTGTCCGAACAGATGCTCTGGGATAAGATCGCCCAAGGAGACGAGGAGGGATTCAACCAAGCCTACCGGACTTTTATGAGCACGGGAATTTTTGGCACTTTCAATGCCGGTGAGCTGCGCAACAAAAAGGACCTGGCCATTGCCACGACCACTCTAGCCACCAGAGCCGCCATCCGGGGCGGCCTGCCAGCCAGAACGGCCTATGCCTTGAGCGACCGGATTATTGCCGAAACCGAAAAGCAGACCGTCATCACCAATATGTACGAATACAACCGGACGATCAGCCTCCAGTTTCTCCGCCAGGTGGCCAGAAGCCGCCGCCAGCACGTCCTGCCCTTGGTCAACAAGGCCCAGCAGTTTTTGCAGGAAAACATGACGACCGTGCAAAGCGTCCAGGAAGTGGCCGAATACCTTGGCATCAACAAGTCCTACCTGATGCACCTGTTCAAGGCCAATACCGGCCTGGCCGTCAAGCAGTACCTGACCCAATTGAAGATGGAAGAGGCTAAGCGCCGCCTGGTCTTTGGCAGCCAGAGCCTGGCCGAGATCGCTGCCGACCTGGGCTACAAGGAGCAGGGTCAGTTCTCCAGGACCTTTAAGAAGCTATACGGCGTCACGCCCTTGGAATTTCGGCGAAACAGCCGGATGTAGCCGCGGATGCCGAGATCAAAAAATGGTCCAGATCAAGCACGATCTGGACCATTTTTCTATAAACAGGTAATCCCCGTAACCAAGCCCAGCACTACCCCTGGCGCGTTGGCGATAATGATTGGCCAATCCTTTTTAGGAGCGGTCCAGCCATAGGCGACCCAGAGGCTGGCGTTGACCGCGGCCACGAAGGGCTGGACTGGATTGCCCTTCTGTCCGGCCAGGTTGCTGGCGATCTGAGCGAGGTAGGAAACGTACATCAGGACGGAAATCACGGATGCGATCCGGCCAATATTCTGGTTAAGCTTGTTATGTGTCATGGTCTGTTACTCTTTCTTGCTGCACTTTTTGACTTAATAAGTACTTTGATTTTATTTAAAGGAGAAACTGCCCGCAATCAGCAAATCCTTGGCTAGTCATGGTCATTTCCCAGTTTCTTGCTGAAAGACCGCGGCAACTTGAATACGATATCCGCAAAAAAAGCCAGCTTCTTTTACAGAAGTTGGCTTCTTTGTATAAAAATGCTGTTTCTTAGGCTTTAACCCGCTTTTTGCCTTTAGCGGCTTTAGCCCGGCCTTTGGCGGCTGGCTTTTCCTTGGCTTGGATCTTGGCCGCGGCCTTGGCCTGCTTCTCAGCTTCCGCCTTGGCCCGGGCGGCCGCTTCCTCCTGCTGGTGCTGGCGGATCATTCTTTCCGCCAATTCCGCGACCGTTTCCACCTTAGCCAGCTTGGCGGCCTTTTCCTTGGCCGCCTCTTCTTCCTTGCGGGTAAGCACATCGTCGACCACCTCGCCGATCTGCTTGGCTGGGTTGCCAGCTACGACGGCGTTGTCAGCCACATCCTTGTCAACCACGGCACCAGGCTTGACGATCACGTTGTTGCCGATCTTAACCCCCGGCAAAACCATGACTCCGGCCCCCAGCCAGACGTCATCGCCAATCGTGACTGGCTTGGCGAGCGTCGTCCGGCTGCGCCGCTGGCGCGGTGACTCTGGATGATCGATGGTCGTGATCAAGACATTGGGCCCAATCATGCAGTAGTCCCCAATCGTCACTTTAGCCGCGTCAAGGATGGTCAGGTCATTACCGCAAGTCCAGTGGTGGCCGATAAAAATATTCTTCCCGTTCTCACAGGTGAAGCCGCGTCCGACTACAGGCTCCACGCCCAAAGCACCCAAGTGCATCTTCAGGCGCAGCAGCTGGGCCGGAATATCCAATTCATTGCCTTGTCTGTATTCGCTTGTCCACATAATTGCCGCTTCCTTTGCTCGTAAAATCTCCGGATCGTCCAATTTGTAGGGCTTCCCCTTCCGCATTTTTTCTAGCTCGGTTTCTGCCATATAACTTGATTCCTCATTACTGATTGATTAGCTCTACATAATATTATCTAGAAAAATCCGCTTAAATACAAGCTTAGACGCCTCAACTGGTTAAGCCCTTTCAAAAAATAAAAATCAAAGGGAGCGGGCCCTTAGCAAGGCCCACTCCCTAGTGAGTTTCATTAACTAAATTAAGTTCTCCGCGGCAAAAACCTTTCTAGAACCCGACATTGTCCAAGGTGTAATCCTGGCAGCTGACCAAGTAGGCTTTAGTATCGCCATTAACCACAATCAGCTGGGCTTTCATCTTGCACAGGTAGTGCGGGGTAACAAAGTTGCTTTCGGCTACGCCCTTTATCTGGTCTGCCTGGCGCAGGAGGCCTTGAATCTGGCTGAAGAACGGCTTGCTTGGATCGCTGGTCAACCGGTTGGCCTCCGCCATCGTCTTAACGCCCAGATACTTGACCCAGTCCTTGGACGCCTTGTTGGCATAGATCGTCTGGTAGACGTCATCTTTGACCAGCAAGATGGTTACTGGCAGCGTTTGGCTGGACGGCCGCTCATTTTCATCGTTAAAGGGATAGCTCGCATTCAAGACATTGACTTTCCCGATTTCCCGGTAGAAAAAGTGCTCTTCTGGCGTCTCATATTCCAGCTGCTTTTCCGCGATGACTTTTGCCAGTTCTTCCTTGGGACGGGGCTTGGAGAAATAGTAGCCCTGGGTCAAGACGCAGCCCAATTCGTGCAGGAAGTCGTATTCTTCCTTCTCTTCCACCCCTTCAGCCAGGGTTTCGATGTTCAGGCGCTTGGCCATATCGATCACGTCCATCAAGATGATCGGCGTCTTCCCGTTGGCATGGCGCAAAAAGTCCATGTCGATCTTGAGCAGGTCGAAGTCAAAGTTCTGCAAGCTGTTCAAGGAAGAAAAGCCGCTGCCAAAGTCATCGAGCCAGACCTGGTAGCCATCTTCGTGAAAGCGCCGGATGTGCTCCTTGATCAGGTCGGCGCCATTGTTCAAAAGGGCTGATTCGGTAATTTCAATCCGGATCTCATCGCGGTCAACCCCATATTTGGCCAGCAAGCCGTTGATCTTGTCATGCAGGCCGGACATTTCCAGGTCGTAGCGGGACAAGTTGACCGAAACGGCTGGGTGCGGCCGGCCAGCCGCAGCGGCATCGCGCAAGTCGCGGCAGACTTGTTCCAAGATAAAGAGGTCCAGCTTGTGGATCAGGTGTCCCTGCTCCAGAACGTCGATGAATTCAGCCGGGTTCATGAAGCCATAGACTGGGTCGATCCAGCGGGCCAGCGCCTCAAAGGTGCTGATCTTCTGGCTGAAAGTATCCACGATCGGCTGGTAGAAGACCTTGATCCAGCCCTTCTTGACGGCTTCGTCGATATGGCTCAGCAGGTAGTTGGTCCGCATCAAGTCGTCTTCCATCTTTGAATTGTAGCGGCAATAGTAGTTCTGGTAGTCACCGACCGTATTGTTGGCAGCCATCCTGGCCCGGTCGACCGCTGGCGTGGACAGCTCATCATCGCTGTCCAAAGCATAGATTCCGGCCCGGATGGAAACAGCAAAGCGCTCATCGTTGATCATTTCGTCGTGAACGGCCTTGATGATGGCTTCCGCCTTGTCATCAGGCACAAGCACGTAAAAATGATCGGCAACTGCCCGCGCGGCGTAATGCGTCTCGGCGATGGTCTGGATGAGCCGGCTTAAAGTCCGCAGCAGCTCATCCCCAGCGCCAAAGCCATGCTCACGGTTGAAGATCTTGAAATTGGTAACGTCGATGTAGACCACGTCCAGCTGCTCTTGATGCTTGTTCTTCTGCTCCATCAGCTGGTCCCGAAAACTGGCCAGGCTCATCAAGCCTGTCAAGGGATCAACCTGGGCGCCCTTTTCAACAAAGAGGGAGTGGCGCAGCAGGGAAGCCATATAGCTTGAAGACAGCTGCAGGATTGGCAGGCAGAGCTCAAATGAATCCGCGCCTGGATTGTCCACCCCAATAGCCCCGACCATGCGGCCTTCAAAGAAGAAGGGACAAATTGCCAGCTGGTCGATCTTCTGCGGCTTCAAGATCGCGTGCATTTCCGGATCCAGCTCCCGGTAGGCTTCCATGTCGGTAATGTAGTAGCCCTCTTTATTAGCAAAGGCTGAAACCCAGTGGGTGGAATAGAAGTCAAACGGCAGGTCCTGCAGCTTACTGATCTCTTTTTCCACGCCCTCGGCACACCATTCAAAGGTATTGTCAAAGCGGTCATTGGCATTCACTTGGAAAATGTAGGTCCGGTCAGCATTCAGACCTTCACCCAGTTCCTTTAAGAAGGTCACCACTGAGTCATGCGGCGTCCCGTCCTTGATTGCCCGGTCCATGCAGCGATTCAGCATTCCCACGTATTTAACCAATTCCAGAGCCATTTGCCCATCAAAATCCGCCGCGTCGAAATCCCGCTTAAAAGAACCGTATTTATCCAAGTTCCACCTCACACTGATAAAAAATAACGCTGATTCCAATAAATCAGCAAACGTACTAGACAAAGAAGACACCTCTCCGCCTTCTTAATCGCGGTGGGTGTCCCTTAAAAAGATGCTTTAAACACTATATGTTATTTCTGTTTCAAAATCAAGTTATTGCACCTGTATAATCAGCCACTTATAAGCAAATGCTTTTGGCAAAATCGGGTCAGCTGTCGTTATTTGCTAACTTTTCACTATTATCGTCCTTTTCAGCAATTGCTCATCTTTCATGATTAATCCAGAAAACGTTGTCTTACTTGATTTATTAAAAAAGATACCTCCCGAAAGCGGTGGTGTCTGCTGCCTTGACTGTTGCACCCGCTTGCTCAAAGCTGGTCATTTTTTGTGAAAATTAAAGGTGGGCTGCTTTTGGGGTTAAATTTCAAGAAAGGCTTTAAATGATTCTATAAGTTCCAAATAATAATTGGCTGGCAAATTTGCCCCAAAACGTGAAAAAATCTTTATTTTGTAACAGAATTGTATCAAATACTTTTTTATGATAAACATGCTCAATTCTTTGGCGGCTGAATCGCTTGATTCTGCTTGCTAAAGTGGTATTCCCCGGTCAGGCTGCCTTCCAGGAACTGCTGGGCCAAGGAATTTGGCCGGATGCTTGCTCTGGCCTCAGGCACGCTCATCCACTGCCAGGCGTCGACTTCTTCGTTGGCCTGCACGGCTTCTTGTTCATCCACCGTGACCGTGAAATTGAGCATCAAGGTGTTGGACGGGGCAAAGTAGTGCGTCCGGTTAAAAGACAGGCTCTTGGCGTGCAGGTGGAGTTCTTCCAGCAGCTCCCGCGCGCAGGCAGCTTCAGCGTCCTCTCCCTTGTTGACGTAGCCGGCAACTAAAATATAGGAATCGCGCCCATACTGCTTGATCAAGATGACCCGGTCATGCTGCTCGTTCATCACGATCATGCTGACGGCCGTTGAAAAAATAGGGAAGCGGAAGTCCGCGCACTGCTTGCAGTAGGGAATCTCCCCTTCATTTTTTAAGAATTTCTTTTCCAGCTTGCTCCCGCATTGGGGACAATAATTTAGTTCAAACATGACGTTTCTTTTCGACCTTTTATTGCTATTGTTTTATATTAATTAGCGGTTATCATGCCATTTTTTCAAAGATACTTGTTGCCCTCACGGATGCTGAGCGGGCTGAGCGCGGACTGGTATTTTTCAATAAACTCCCGCACCCAGGCAGGCTTGGTCTTGGAATAGTCGCGCAGGGCCCAGCCGATGGCCTTGTTGATAAAAAATTCGCTGCTGCCCAGGTTGTCAGTAATGATCTTGCCCAAGAGCTCCTGGTCAGTCTGCTCCTTCAGTCCCAGCTGGAACTCAATCGCGCTGCGCCTGATCCAAAAATCCGGATCCTGGGCCCAGGTCAGCATGACTTCTTTAGTCCGGCCATCGCGAAGCGACAAGCTGCCCAAAACCTTCACCAGGGCATCGACCGTGTCCCACCAGGACTTGGTCCGCAGCAATTCATACATTTTCTCCAGGTCCTCATAGGTCACGCAATTTGCAAAGCGGCGCAC
This sequence comes from Lactobacillus sp. 23-2, assembly GCF_044902225.1. Classification (NCBI taxonomy): domain Bacteria; kingdom Bacillati; phylum Bacillota; class Bacilli; order Lactobacillales; family Lactobacillaceae; genus Lactobacillus; species Lactobacillus sp. 23-2. Next base: position 76,365 of record NZ_JAOQBX010000004.1, read on the forward strand.
GTAGTCCACGCCCAGGTACTGCATTTCCCGGTAGTCGTCTTTAAAGCAGAGGAAAACGAAGTCCCAGTCCAGCTGCCGGCTTTTGTATTCTTCTTTCAAGAAATCCCGGCAAAGCTCCTTTCTAACTGGCGAGGCCAGCCCGTAGTACTTGAACTGATCCCGCATGTACCTGGCCATTTGCGGGGCTCTTTCAGGGTCGCCCGCCTGCCTGAGCTCGTCTTTCATCAATTGGTATTTTTCCTGACTGGTCATTTTTTGCCTTCTTGCTGCGCGTTCTATCATAATAGACGTTAATACATGTCAACATAGTATATAACAGCTTTATTCTTTAGACTAGCCTTTTCTTTATAGCAAGCTTGGAGAGCTAACTTTTTCTAGGCAACTCTGCTAAAATATTAGCGTTAAAGATATATTTACGGAGGATTGCATGAAAAGAAAACTGACTTTAAACGAATCATTGACAATTTCCAGCATGCTCTTCGGCCTTTTCTTCGGGGCTGGGAACCTGATTTTTCCAGCTTATATGGGGGAAGCCGCCGGCAGAAACGTGATCTGGGCCCTCTTGGGCTTCCTGGTCACTGGGGTGGGCCTGCCGCTGCTGGCAATCGCGGCCTTGGGCATTTCCCACTCTGACGGCGTCTTGACCCTGAGCGAGCAGGTTTCCCGCAAGTACGGCTACTTCTTCACCTGTGCCCTGTATCTGACCATCGGGCCCTTCTTCGCCATTCCGCGCTGCTTTACGGTGCCTTTTGAAACTGGGATCAGCCAGCTGCTGCCTGGCAACTGGTCCAAGCAGACTGCCCTCTTCATCTTCTCCCTGGTCTTTTTTGCCATTATGCTCTGGTTCTCGCTAAGACCTGGCCGGATCATGGACTGGATCGGGAAATTTTTGACCCCGGCCTTCCTCTTGTTCTTCTTCTGGATCATGATTACCGCCTTAATCCACCCTCTGGGCAGCGCCAGCGCGGTCAAGCCGGCCGGCGAGTACGCCAGCGCGCCGTTCATCAGCGGGATCCTGGAAGGCTACAACACGATGGATGCCTTAGCCGGCCTAGCCTTTGGGATCATCGTCGTCTCCTCGATCAGAGCCTTCGGGATCACTGAGCCCAAGCAGATCGCCAAGTCAACCATCCAGACGGGGATTCTGGCCTGCCTCTTGATGGCCGTCATCTACGGAATCACTTCCTTTGTCGGCGCTCAAAGCCGGCCAGCCCTGGGCCTGGCCGCCAACGGCGGAGAGGCCTTGAGCCAGATCGCCCGCCACTACTTCCCAGGCTTTGGCTCAGTCCTGTTTGCCCTGATGATCCTGATCGCCTGCCTAAAGACCGCGATTGGCCTGATCACCAGCTCGGCTGAAGCCTTCGTGCAGATGTTCCCAAAGTCTATGTCCTACAACAAGTGGGCCATCCTCTTCAGCCTGATTGCCCTGGCCATCGCCAACGTGGGCCTGACCTCCATCATCGCTTTCTCAGTCCCGGTCCTGATGCTGCTTTACCCGCTGGCCATTGCCTTGATTCTGACCTCCCTGACCGCCTCCTTCTTCCACTTCGGCAAAGGAAGCTACGTGGTCATGACGGCCGTAGCCTTCATCTGTGCCTTCGGCGACTTCCTGAGCGCCCTGCCGCCTAGCCTGAGCAAGGCCGTCAGTGGAATCACCGATATCTACGCCAAGCTTTTGCCCCTCTTTAAGGACGGCTTGGGCTGGCTTCTGCCAGTTGCCATCGCCTTTTTAGTCATGGCTGTCTGGTCCAGCATCCGCTATCGCCAACGATAAACAGTCAAAAACAGCAAGCAAAACGGATCCCCCGTCTTACGGAAGGATCCGTTTTTGTAATGTTGCTGTTTTCAGGCAGCTATTGCTGTTCTTTTACAAAATTGGTCTGATTGGCAGAATAATATATCAAACTAGTTATCACTAAATTAGCAAAAAATAAGTTCCTGGTGCTTGACGACCGGGCCAATTATCGAGATGATTATATCATGCCAGTTTGTACTGGTATGAGAAGGAGAGCTAACGGACCGGCCGCGTTTGAGCGTCGCTGGCTGGTCTAGACTTATTGCATAATTGCTATTTAGCAGGTGCAAGGCTCAACTTTATTCCCATAACTTACATCACATTTAATAATTTACATCCACATAATACAGAAACGGGACTCCTCGCGCTTGGCGGGGAATCCCGTTTTCTTTTGGCTCAGAACAAAACCTGGGCCCATTTCTTCCGCCGGTCAGCAAAGCAAGACTGCCCCAGCAAGTCCTCGACCTCGCGATCCGCCTTGCAGTAGTAGTCCTCGCCGCCCTCGATGAAGATCTGGTAGCCGGCATGGGCCAGCAGCAAGAACTGGCAGGCCAAATCCAGATCGCGCGTCAGATACTCCCGCCCGAGTGCATAGCAAAGGCTTGGGTGTGGCAATAAGCGCTTGACTGCCAGGTGCAGGTCAGCCGCGAAGGCCCAGGCTGGCCCTAAAAGCTGCTCGACAGCCTGCTCATAGTATTCAATGGACCGCTGCCGGTCTTCAACGCCCCACTTGCTGCTGGAATAAATGTCCCCCAGTTTGTACATGGCGTTCACATTTCCTTTGCGGGCGGCAATCTTGAAATAAGCAATGGCCAGGTCCCTGTTGCGGGCGATTGAGCGGCCATATAAGAAACAATAGCCTAAGTTGGAAATGGCTGTCGCCTCGCCTAAGGCCGCGGCCAAGCGGTAGTATTCAACCGCCCGGGCATAGTCGCCCTTCTTGTAGCAATCTGCCCCGTGGTCATTCAGGAACCCTCCGTCGCCGGCATCAAGGGCCTCGCGGTCAGCTGCAGTCAATTTGAAATTGCCATACATCTTTCTTCCTCCTTTACGACCTGTTAAAAAGTCAGCCGCATCTGGTACCAGGTCACTCCACCGTGGGTTGACCCGCTGACCCCTTCGTTCTTGAAGCCGAACTTGGCATAGTAGTGAAGCAGGCGGTCCTTGCAGGTCAAGACCAAGCCCTTGCGCCCCTGCTCCTTGGCATCGGCGATCGCGGCCTTGAGCAGTTCTCCGGCATAGCCATGCTTGCGGTAGGCGGGCAGGGTGTTGACGCCAAAAATCATCTGCCAGGCCCCATCTTCCTGGTGCAGCTCGGCTTTTGCGTACATCTCGTCAGTCAAGTCGGCCGCATCGGTCACAAAACCGTCCACGAAGGACACCAGCCGGTCACCGTCAAACATGAGCCAGAAGTGGTTGCCATAGTACTTTACCCGGCCAGCAAACTCTTCAGCCGTTGCCGCCTCCGCTTTAGGGAAGCACTCGCCTTCCACTTCCGCCAAGGCCTCCAAGTCTGCTGCCGTCGCGTGTCTGATTTCCATAATGCTGCCTCCTGCTTTTTTGACCTTATCATAACAAAAATAACCGCCAGTCACTGGCGGTTCTGCTTAAAATTCTTATCTTTTGCGGTCTACCCGATCTTAAAGCCATCGCGGCCGCTTTGCTTGACCTGATAGAGCAGGCCATCGGCTTGCCTCCTGAGATACTCGTAGTCCACGACTCCCTTGCCGGCATACATGGCCGCCCCAATGGAAATTGAGACGCTGTTGCCATCGGGGAAATCATCCAGCGCGTCGATCTGGTCGCAAAGATCGGTCAGCCGCGCGGCCAGGCGCCGGCGGTCTTTTTCCCCTTTAATAAAGACGATGAACTCATCCCCGCCAAAGCGCATCACAATGTCATTTGAGGCAAAAAAGCGCTGCAAGGTCCGGGCCACCTCGACCAAAGTCCGGTCGCCGATCTCGTGGCCAAAGCTGTCATTGACGCTCTTGAAGTAGTCGACGTCGATCATCAGCAAGACGCCTGGGGTCTTGGCAAGCAGCAGGCTTTCAATCTGGCTTTCAGCCCCCCGCCGGTTGTAGATTCCCGTCAACGGGTCATATTCCCCCTGCTCCACGCTGCTGATGCGGGAGTTCAGGATAAACATCTGCCCGGTCCAGCCAATCAAGAGGGCCAAAAGCGTGTGCTTAACTTCATGCAGGGCTATCTGCCGCGGCTGGCAGATGAAGGAAACGACCGTAAAGGCCAGGGCGATCAGGACTGAATAAAGGGACAGGCGCCAAGGCCGGTCATAAATGAAAAAAGGAAAGACTGCCAGCATCAGCATGATGGAATAGCCGATCAAATCCGGCGTCACCACTGTAGCCAAAGCGATGCCTGCTACAATTGCCGGCAGCTGAACCAAATAAGCAAACAGGGTCGTGCCGCGCTCCATATACGACCGGATCTGCTGGCAGTAAGCCAGATAGAAGGCAGTGTAAAGCACGGACGTGAGCTTGAGCAAGAAAGTATCCGCGCTGTGCATGGCACACAAAAAGACCGTCAGTGGCCCAAACAAGCTGAAGAAAGTAATGCTTTCCTTGTTGATTTCGGCAATCCTGTCCGGCCAGACCGTAAAGCAGTTGTTGTTGAACAAGTGCCGGTAATAGCGCCAGACCGCGCCAATAAGCGTGTACTTATCCTTGGGTTCCTTGATTTTCATTATGCCTTTCTTTCCTTAAGCTTCGAGTACTTTAAATTATATTTTATCATTTATCAGAATAAAGAAACTTTAGATCGTCAAAATTCTTACAACTTTTTTACTTTTTTAATAAGGATCATCGATCATTCAATTGCAAAGCCGTCACGACCATTGCACTTGGCCTTGTAGAGCTGCCGGTCGGCCAGGCCATCGTAGATCGCTGCGCCAACTGAAACCGAGAGCTCTTGTTCATCAGGCAATACCCGCAGCTGGTGGATTTTCTGCTTCAGGTCAGTCAGCTTGGCTTCAACTTCCATCCTGCTGGTCACCCCGTCGATAAAGACGATAAATTCATCTCCGCCATAGCGCATCACGACATTGTGGTCAGTGAAAAAGACATGCAGGGCCTGACCGATCGACACCAGGGTCTGGTCGCCGAATTTGTGGCCATAGGCATCGTTGACCTGCTTAAAGTGATCGACGTCGATCATCAGCATGGTGCCAGGGTGGTGGCCGTTGACCAGGGCCCGGATCCGGTTCTCAGCCCCCCGCCGGTTGTACAGGTGGGTCAGCGGGTCATATTCTCCCTGCTCAACGCTGTTGATGCGGGAGTTCAGGATAAACATCTGCCCGGCCCAGCCGATCAAGAGGGAAATTGCTGTATGCAGGCACTCATGCAGAAAAAGCGGAAAGGGCTTGAGGAAGAAGGCCAGTCCCAAGAACGTGGCCGCGATTGCCAGCGAGTAGCCAGTCAAGCGCCACGGCTTGTCAAAGATAAAGAAGAGAAAGACCGCCAGCATGATCAAAATCGAGAAGCCATTGCCAGCCATATTCAAAAAAGTACTCATAAACAGACCAGCCAAGACAGCCGGCAGCTGAATCAAGTAGGCAAACAAGGTCGTTCGCTCATTCATATGCTTTTGGATTTGCAAGCCGTAGATGGCGTAAATAACCGCATAGAGCACAAACAGCAGAAATCTGCCAGCGATTCGTGGATCATGACAGGCACAAACTATGATCGACAGGGGTCCCAGCCAGGTAAAAAAGCCGATGCTGGTCCGGTTGATGGCCGCAATCTTATCCGGCCAAACCGTAAAGCAGTTTGAGCGGAACAGGTGCTGGCGCAGTCTCTTGATGGAATAGAAGCCGGTTTCTGCCTTCTTTGCTTGTTGTTCATAACATTTTCCTTATACACTTATATATGCACAATCATTCCTCGACATGCATAGCATTCCAAAAAACAGTCTGAACGCTATTGTACGCTCCTTATTGCACAACATCAATCATCTTGCCTTAACTTTAACAGAATCAGGCGTAGGTCAATAGCAAGCTTGCTATATTAGTTGGCAAAAAAAGCGCAGCTTGCGCCGCGCATCTGGATTGATTATTTTGCTGTTTTAGAAGAGCTCTGGATGATTTTCCAGGGCATCCTCTGCCGTTATTTCGCGAATTGGGCGGCATGGGATGCCAACAGCCAGCGTGTTTGCGGGGATGTCTCTCGTAACCACGCTGCCAGCCCCGATTACGCAACCCTCGCCAATCGTCACGCCCCCGCAAACGGTGACGTTGCCGGCAAGCCAGCAGTTGTCGCCGATCGTTATCGGCTTGGCGTATTCCTTATCGGTCGCCGTGCCGTCAGCTTTCAGGTACTGGTTTCTGTCCTGCCAGCGGAGGGGATGCATCGGCGTCAGCAGGGAGACATTGGGGCCAATAAAGACGTTGTCGCCAATCGTCACTGGGCAGCAGTCAACGCAGGTCAAGTTGAAGTTGGCGTATGAATTTTTCCCGATCGAGGTAAAGCAGCCATAGTCGAATTGAACTGGTCCTTGCAGGTAGAAGGCATCCCCGGCAATTCCGAGCTCCTTGAGAATTTCTGTCCGCCGCCCGTCATTTTCAAGCAGGTCGTTAAACTCCTTGCTAAGACGGTGGGCCTTGGCTCTAAGACCAACCAGTTCTGAATCGGTTGAATCGTAGATTTTTCCCGCCAGCATCTTTTCCTTTTCAGTCATTTTTTCTCTCCTTTAGCGTGATGCGGCAATTGGCCGCCGCGCTTTACTTCTATGCTTAACCACAAATCCGGCCAGCAGCGCAAGATTAACGCTGCATGTCCAAGATAATTCATATTCTAGCAGATAGTTGACTTGCCCAACAAATCCAATGATACGGCTCTTGCTGCTGAGAATGCTATTTAAGCCTTATCTCTCAGGAACGGATTTCGCAGATTTTGACTTAGTTAGGGACTTTTCGGAAACAAAGCGCACGGATTTTTGACATAGTCGCCAGAAAATCGGCTATAGCAAGGATTGGCCAGCTTTTATCGCCAACGTCCCTGGCATTAGCTTCGGCCTGATCGCTTCCTTGACTGATCTGCACTAATTTCTCCCTAAAAAATCTCCCCCTAGTAATCTAGAGGGAGATTTTGCTTGCCTATTACAAGTCCAGCAGGCCGGACTGCCTTGGGCTTAGCTGCTAACGGCGGGGAAGCCCCGTCTGAGATTGCCCGCCACTACTTCCCAGGTCTGGGGGCAGTAATTTTTGCCTTGATGATCTTCGTGGCCTGCCTTAAGACGGCCATTGACCTTATCACGGCCTGCAGCGAGACCTTCGTGGAAATGTTCCCGAAGACTTTGTCTTACAACAAGTGGGCCATCATCTTCAGCCTCCTGGCCTTTGGGATTGCCAACGTGGGTCTAACCACGATCATTTCCTTCTCCCTGCCAGTCTTGATGCTGCTCTATCCGCTGGCGATCTCCTTGATCCTGCTGGCACTGACCAGCAAGCTCTTTGACTTTAAGCAGGTCGACTACCAGATCATGACGGCGGTTACCTTCCTCTGCGCCCTGGGCGACTTCTTCAAGGCTTTGCCGGCAGGGATGCAGGTTAAGACGGTTACCAGCCTTTACGGCCGCGTCCTGCCCCTTTACCAGGATGGCCTGGGCTGGCTGGTTCCAGTCGCTGTCACCTTTGTCATTTTAGCTATCAAGGCTTCAATCAGCAAAAAACGCGCCTAACGCAAAAAACAGAGTTTCCTAAGCTAAAGAGGAAACTCTGTTTTTTCTATTTTCTAATGAATTTCTCGTCGCCAGCCACTTCTTCTGCTGAAACATAGCGCTCAACGCTCATGTGGAGGTCGTACTTCTCGCGCAGCTCAGCCAGCTGGCCCATCATCGGCGAAGCATGGTGGGCGTCCAGTGCCTCCTGGTTTTCCCAGCTGTCGATCAAGAGGATAGTTTCCGGGTCAGCGAGTGGCTGGAAGTATTCATAACGGAGGTTGCCGGCTTCTTCCCGGATGGCCTGGGCCACCCCGCTTGCTTCCATTTCTTCCGCGAACTTGCGGGCACTGCCGTTTTGCCCGTGGTAGTAAAGATTAACTGTTAAACTCATATTGTCCTCCTAATTTTAAAAGCGTTTACAAAGCTATTTTAACATGTAAGAAGCAGCCGTTCCTTGCCTAGAACATTTTTTCATAGTTGCCATGGTAGATTTTGGCAAGCTCTTCTTTAGTCAAGTCCAGGCTGTCAATAGCAGAAACGATAAGCTCATTAGCGCCGCTAGGCTGAACCGCGAATGGGGCATCAGTGCCAAAGAGCACATGGTCAATTCCATAGTAATCAATCGTTAGGTTCAAGGCTGCCGGGTTTCCGAGAATCGCGGTGTCAACGTAGAACTTCTTAAAATCCGCCGCGTGGACCGGGTCAAGGATGTGGTCAATCCGGCCGGCAAAAAACGGCACCATCGCTCCGGCATGGTGCACGATGATCTTGCTTTGCGGATACTTTTCAAAAAGATCCGCTTGCACCAAGCCCAGCATGGCCTGCGACAATTCGTACTCCCAGGAGAAGACTAACTCGTTGTCTGGCTTTCTTGGGTCAAAAACCGGGTGCAGCCACAGGGGAACGCCAAGTTCCGCCGCTTTGGCCAGGACCGGCATAAATTCCGGGTCGGCAATGCTTTTGCCCAGATGGCGGGTGTAAATCTGCGCCCCGACCAAAACCGGATCTTGGGCCACCTGTTCAATCACTCTCACTGCTTCAGGAATATTGTTCATCGGCAGGATAGCCACCCCGCCGGCAAAATAATCCCGGTGGCAGCTAACGATCGCGGCCAGTTCTTCGTTGGCCTTTTGGCATAAGGCAGCTGATTCTTCCGGACCAGCGTAGTCTTCCGGGCTGATGTTGACCAGGGAAATGACCTGTTTGACCATCTTGTCTGGCCATAATTTCAGTCGGCTGTCCAAGTCGGCCAGGGTCTTGATCTTAATGAAGGGATACTTGTTCGGGATTTTCGGGTCAATAGCCAGCATCTGCTGGTAAAATTTCTCCGGCAAAATGTGGGCAAACGCATCGATTTTCAATTTGAGCACCTCAGTTATTTTTTATCTCTTGACCAGCTTGACCGTCGCGCTTTCAGCAACTTTGCCGGTCATCATGGTCAAAATTGGGCCCGCCGGATACTTGTTCTTAAAAGCAGCGGTGACTGCCTCGATTTCGGCAGGACCAGTAACTAATTCGTAATCAACTTCGTATTTTTTGCCATTGACGGCAACTTGCCCGCCGTTTTTAGTGCCGAAAGCCACCCACTTGGTGTCGCCGCCCTTAGCGCCTCTGACGTAAAGCTTACCGCCGGCAGGCACCGTCCAGGTCGGAATGTCCTGTTCGAAAGTCTTGCCGTCGTCTTCGTACGGTCGGTTTTGCAGCGCTTCAACATCCGCAAAGTCCTTTAATTCTTCGCTAGTCCATTCAGTCATTTTTTGCCTCCTAATCATCCATGATTTTGTATTCTTCAAAATATGACTTGCCCTTTTTGATTTCACCAGTCTCGTACAAGGAAATTTTATGCTTCAAACGCTTGATGGACCTGTTCAAGTTCCGCTTCTTTTCTTCCAGCATTTCCAGCTGCTCTTTCAGCAGGTCCTCGCGCGCCTCTAAAGTTGAATCGCCCTCTTGCAGCATTTTGGCATAGTCGATTAGAGCTTCAACCGTTACCCCAGAGTGGCGCAGGCAGACGATCATTTCAATCCAGCCCTGCATCCCCTCATTGTAGTAGCGGTTCCCGTTTTCCTTTCGGAGAACTTCTGGAATCAAGCCGATCCGCTCATAGTAGCGGAGGGTGTCCGGCGTAATGTCGTATTTTTTACTGATTTCGGTAATTGATAAATCCGGCATATTTTACTCCCGCATGTCCTGTTCCCAGCTGCCAATCGTATCAACGCCAGCCTTGTCAGCGGCCTTTTCCAGCCGGTCCATTTCGGCAGCAGTCAAATGACTTGCCCCCACCTGAGCGGCGGCGGCAACGTGCTTGGCGCTCGTCACCCCGATGATTGGCAGGACGCCCTTAGTTACCGCCCAGCTCATCGCGGTTTGCGCGATGGTCAAGTCGTGAGCCGCGCCAACTTCCTTCAAAGCCGCGATCAAGTCAGTCAGTTCCGGCAGCTTGGAGTTGTAAACCGCTGCCCGGGCACTGCCGGCCGGGAAAGGATGATCGACGTCATACTTGCCCGTCAAGGTCCCTTGTTCCAGAATCATGTAAGCCCAAAATTCAATTCCGTTCTCCTGGCAGTAATCCAGAATGCCGGCTTGTTCAGAAGTTCGGTCCAGCAGGCTTAAGTGGTTTTGCACGGCGTCCAGCTTAAAACCGGCCGCCGCCAGGATTTCCTGCACCCGCTTGATTTCACTCAAGGTGTGGTTGGATACGCCAACGTGCTTGATCTTGCCTAATTTAAGCAAAGGAATGATTCGCGGCGTCCACTTTTCCACGTCCGCGTCATTGTGGATCCAGTAGTAGTCAACGTAGTCGGTCTTCAGCCGCTTCAAGCTGCCATTAAGCATGTTTTCCACCGCTTTAGCCGTGCCGTCTTCCATTTGCGGGGTGAACTTCGTGGAGATCACGATATTTTGCCGCGGGGTAGCGGCCGCTAGATTGCCCAGGATGCTTTCTGAAGCCCCGGCGCCATATGCGTAGGCCGTGTCCCAGATGTTCAAGCCGTCTTTAAGGGCTTCCTCATAGACCGGCTTGAAGTGGTCCTCATCATAGTGGTTGCCGAAGTAGCTGCCATTATCGCCCCAGGCCCAAGTACCCAATACAATTTTTGCTTTTTCAGTCATATTTATTACCTTCCATGTGTTTCTCTAGCCATTGTTTGCAATTTCTAAAAACAGGATACTACTTGGAGTCAACTCCAGGTCAAGGGGAATTTAGCATCCTTTTTAAAATAGTAAAACATACTAATCTAGTGTTGGATGATTACTCGACGGAGTAATCGTTCAACACTTTTTCTTTTACTATGTAAAGTGGAAATGAAGCCAATGCCGTGGAGTTCTTGGACACTCGATGTCGTAAGCAAAACGGGCAGCTTCACCATTCAATTGTGAATCTCGTCTAAGTATGTTGGCTGTTAAAGTCCTGTTGAGAAAATTAGATCTGATTGAATTGGGTGAAGGCAGCTCATTGATATGACCCCCGAAATTAGTGTCCTAATTTCGGGGGTCATATCACATATTTATTACCGACCAGTATTTTCTTTTTGATCAGCCTGCTTGCGGAACTGCTGGGGGGACTGGCCCGTCAGCCGCTTGAAAAACTGGGAGAACTGACTGGGGCTGGAATAACCCAGCTGCTGGGCCAAATCCGTCACTGAATCGCTGCTAAAGCGGAGCAGCTGCTTGGCCTTCAAAAGCCGCTGCTGGTCGATGTAATTTTTAACCCCCTGCCCGGTTTCTTCTTTAAAGACGTGCTGCAGATAAGACTGGCTGACGTGCAATTGGCCGGCAATTTCCGCCAAATCTGGCGGCGGATTCAAGTGCTCATTGACATACTGCTGGGCCCGGTAAACCAGGGGACTGACCGCCTGCCGCTTCTGCTGGCAGAGGCGGTTGATGAAAATTTCCCCGATCGCCCGGGTATACTCATACAGGTTCGAGATCTGCACGTCGCTCTCTATCCCCTTGATGATCTCATCGCTGACCTGGTAGGCTTCCGGGATGCTTAAGCCCCCATCAATCGCCGCCCGGGTATAAAGAGTCGTGGCGGCAATCGCCATATTTTTCTTGCTTCTCAGAGATGTCGGGTTGAAGCCGCCAAAATTCCCCACCTGGACAAAGTCCCGGAAGTCCTGGTTGTATTTGTCCAGGTCCCCCTGCCGGACATCCGTCATGATTTTTTCTTCAGCCAGATACCCTGCCAAGCTTGGCTGCTTGTCAGACATTGCCAGGCCCAAATTATCCCCGGTCGAAATCTGCCCGATATTTTCCTTAAAGACCGGCTCTTTTTGATACAGCAGCCAGTAAAGGCAAAAGACCAAATGGCGGAAGCGCTCCACGCTCAAGAGGGGAACCTGCCGGTCATAATTCCCCTTTCCCTTTAAAGAATAACTGGTGCTCCAGGCCACGACCAAATTATCTTTAAAGGGAAATGCCGCCAGCAGGCTGAGGTACTTCTCCTGCTTCAGCTGGACCCGCCCGTCTTCTTTAGCCAAGTCCTTGAGCAGGTGCTTTTTCGGCAATACGGCCAGGGGCCGGGTGTAGCTCTCAATAATCTTTTCTTCTTTAACTGAATACAGGCACAGGTCCAAATCCGTGGCCTGCTGGAACTCGCTTAACAGCTTGCTTGTCTCTGCCATCTCTGTAACCGCTCTCTTTTTAACGTTTTGTCTAAAATTATAGCATGAATTATAAAAAGCCAAGCAAAAATCATCGCATAATAGTAAACGTCAAGAAATGAAGCGGTTACAAATCCGCGACTATATTCCGAGGTGAACAAATTGAAGATAAGCAAGATCCAAATCAACCATATGACTGAGCCAGTGGGCTTCCAGCTGGCCAGCCCCCTCTGGATCTCCGCCGAATTGACCGGAGCCGCCGTTAACACTGTCAGCCGCCGCCTGGTCATCAAAGCCGCCGGCGAAAGCATCTACGACACGGGGATTGAAGAAGGCAGCAGCCTCATTTTCCAGGCTGACGTAGACTTACAGTCCCGCAGCCGCTACGAAGTTGAAATTTTCGCCAAGAGCGGCGAAGACGAAGCTTCCGCCTCCAGCTTTTTTGAAACTGGCTACATGGACGAAGACTTACTGGGCAAGTGGATCGGCGATCCGCAAAAGGACCGGCACGGGGTGATCTTCCACCGCCACTTTACCAGCCAAAACGTGCAACAAGCCCGTCTCTACATAACCGCCTTGGGCCTTTACGAGGTCTGGCTGGACGGGCAAAAATTAGGCGACGAATTCCTGGCCCCTGGCTTTACCGACTACAACTACTACTTGCAAAGAGCCGTTTACGATGCCAGCTCACTTTTAACAAAAGACGGCAGCCATGACCTGGAAATCATGGTAGCCGACGGCTGGTACCGGGGCAAGCTCGGCCTTAAGCAGCACGGCGGGATCGCCAACAACTACGGCGACCAGTTAATGGCGGTCTGTGACTTAAGAATGCTGGACGAAAACGGCCAGGAAGAAGTCATCACGACCGACGAAAGCTGGGACTTGCTTCAGTCCCCGGTACCGCACTCCGGCATCTACTACGGGGAGGACTTTGACCCGACCCTGCCTAAGCAAAAGCTGGGACAAGCAGCCTTGGTCAAGCCGGTCAGCCGCTACATCGTTGACCGGCTCAGCCTGCCAATTACCAAGCACGAAGTTTTCTCCGCCAAATTAATCAACACCCCAAGCGGGGACTGCGTCCTGGACTTTGGCCAGAACCTGGCCGGCTGGGTTGAATTCAAGAACCACCTGCCAAGAGGAGAAAAGGTTGAAATGCAGTTTGGCGAAATCCTGCAAAACGGGGAATTCTACCGGGACAACCTCCGCTCAGCCCGGGCCAGCTTTACTTACGTCAGCGACGGAGAGACCGGCTGGGTTCGTCCCCACTTCAGCTACTTTGGCTTCCGCTATGCCAAGCTGACCGGCTTTGGCCAGGTCGAGGCAAAGGACTTTAAAGCCGTGGCCCTTTACTCAGACATGGCGGAAAATGGCTGGTTGAAGAGCAGCCGGGCAGACGTCAACCGCCTCTTTGAAAACGTAAAATGGGGACAGAAGTCCAACTTCATCGATGTCCCGACCGACTGCCCGCAGCGCGATGAGCGCCTGGGCTGGACTGGGGACGCGGCTGTTTTTGCCAAGACGGCTGCCTACAACATGGACTGCTACGAATTTTTCAAAAAATTCAGCTACGACATGGCTGTTGAGCAAAGCCGCATGGCTGGCAAGCTCCCCCTCTACGTGCCAAGCGTCGGTGAAGAAGACGGGGGCAAGGCCGTCTGGAGCGACGCCAGCGTCATCATCCCTTGGCAGGCCTACAGCCGCAGCCAAGACCCGGCAATTTTAAAGCAAAACATCGGGGCCATGATGTCCTGGGTCGACTGGGTCCACGACCGGGCGATGGAAGCCGGAAGCGAATACCTCTGGCTGGGCGATGACCAGCTGGGTGACTGGCTGGCCCTGGATACTGAAGATATCATGCACTTAAAGGGCAAGACCGATGACGACTTGATCGCCAGCGCCTTTTACTACCATTCAGCCAGCCTGGTGGCCCAAAGCGCCCAGGTGCTGAACATGAAGCATGAGCAGCAGTACTACCGGCAGCTGGCCAAATTGATCAAACAGGCCTTCCTGGAAGAATTCTTCACCAAGTCCGGCCGGCCTTTAGCTGACACGCAGACTGGCTTAGCCATCTGCCTCAGCTTCGGCCTCTACCCTGACCAGGAAAAAGGCCGCTTAGTCCGCCGCTTAGTCGACATTATTGAAAAAAACCACAACCACTTAAGCACCGGCTTTGTCGGCACGCCGCTTTTATTGCCGGCCCTGTCCAGAAACGGGGAACACGCTTTAGCGGTCAGACTCTTTTTAAACAATGACTTCCCAAGCTGGCTCTACGAAGTTGAGCACGGGGCCACGACCATCTGGGAAAGATGGGATTCCGTGGATGCTGAGGGCCAGATCGCCCAAAACGGGATGAACTCCCTCAACCACTACTCAAGCGGGGCCGTTATGCAGTGGGCTTATGAAGACCTGCTGGGCTTAAAGCAAGACGGCAACCTAGTTACTTGGCAGCCGCGGATCAGTCCGGAATTTACAGAATTTGCCGGACAGATCGCCTTGCCAGCCGGGAGCCTTTCGGCGGGCTGGGAAATTATCAGTCCCAGCGAAGTCAAGCTGACCTTGACCGTGCCTTTTGGCGGAAAGGTCAAACTGGACCGGCCAGAAATACAAAAAATTTTTGGTCCTGGCAGCTACGAATTTACCATCAAGCCTAACCAGCCCTTAGTCAAAAGCTTCGACGTCCACACCCCGCTGAAGGACTACTGCCAAATCGCAAGCCTGGCTGCCCAGCTGCAAGAGCGGGTGCCTTTCTGGGGCTTCTTGACCGCGCCAGGCAACCTGGACCACTTCCAGGACTTCTCTTTATACCAGCTCAGCCAGGAGATGCGGGGCATCGGCTTCCAGCCTTTAAATAAAGACGAAATCAAGCAAATCAACCAATTATTCCAAAATTATTCTCTGCAAAAAGCAAGTGAGGTAGCAAAATGAAACGCTTTTTCTCAAAATTAGCCATTCTTCTCTTGAATGTCTTCGTGGTCGCTTCCGGCGCCACGGCCGCCACTGTTCCTTTGATGACCAAGTCCTTCAGCAATGTCAGCCCGACCATGATCGAGCTCTTGATGACGGTGCCGGCCTTGGGGATCATCATTTTTACGCCATTGAGCAACTTCATCGTTGACCGGATCGGGGTCAAGAAAGACATCCTGCTGGGCCTTTTGATTATCTTGATCTCCGGGGTTACGCCAGCCTTGACCACCAACTTCGCCTTGATCTTCATCTCTAGAATCGGGATCGGGGTCGGGACCGGGATGCTGGCCTCCTACGCTTTGGCCTTGATCATCGCCCTTTACCAGGGCCAGGAACAAGGGCAGATGATGGGTCTTTCCAGCGTCGTTCAAGGGCTGGGGATGTTCCTCATGACCTACTTTGCCGGCTCCTTGATGCGTTACGGCTGGCAGGCTTCTTACTGGGTTAACGCCTTCGCCCTCTTTGTCTTCCTGCTCGTCCTCTTCTTCATTCCTAGCAGCATTGACCAAAAGTTCGCGGCCAGTCAAAATTCCCAAAGCCAAGTCAAGACTGACAAGCACGTTGACGGCCCGGTCTGGCTTTTAGCTATCTTCATGTTCTGCTTCAACGCGACTTTCGCCTTCATCACCATCCGTTTTGCCAGCCTGGTTGTTGCTAAGGGCTACGGCTCTGTCCAAGACGCCAGCACCTTGCTGGGGATCATGTCCTTTGCCATGGCAGCCGGCGGCTTCATCTTCATGGCCTTGAAGGGCAATATCAAGCACTTCTCCATGGCGATCGCCCTGGCCTGCGGGACCCTGGCCTTTGTTATCCTGCCTTTGTCTAGCTCCTTGGTCCTCAGCGGCCTGGCTGTCGTTTTGGTCGGCATCGCCGTTTCCATGTCCATGGTTTCCATGGGTTCTTACGTGGGTGACTTCACCAGCCCTTCCCGGGTGCCATTCTCAACTTCCGTGGCTATGTCAGCCGCTAACATCGGGACTCTGGTTTCACCATACATCGCCCAGGCAGTAAGCAAAATTTTTGGCAGCAAGTCTCCGGCAACCACCTTCGTCTTTGGGGCCTTCGTCTTCGCCATCCTCTTGGTCGTAGCCATCTTGATCGGGATCAATTACGGCAAATTCAGCCAAGGGACAAAAGCAAAGAAAGCAGACAACACTAACAATCTGGAGGGACAAAATGCTTAGTCAAGCAGCAGAAAAAGCAATCGAATTTTCAAGAAAATATCTCAAGCCGGCCCAAAGAGAACCCTTTACGCCGGAAATGGTCCAAGGGGCCCGCAAGTCAGCTGATGAGGGCAACCCCTTCAGCTTCCCGGCTGGGGTGACTTTAGAAGAAGTGGCCAGTCCGGTTAAAGGAGAATTTTACCGGCTTGAGCAAAAGAAACTTAAAGACACGGTCCTCCTCTTTTTGCACGGGGGCGCCTACGCGACCGGGACAGTCAAGTCCCGCCGGGGCCTTGCGGTAAAACTGGGCCAACTGATCTCCTGCGACGTCTTCGCGGTTGACTATACCCAATACCCGGAAGGCCGGCATCCCGCCGCGCAAAACGACGTTGAAGCCGCCTACGCCTACTTAAGAGAGCGCTACAGCCATATCCTGGTCTTCGGTGAATCAGCCGGAGCTACCCTTGCCTTGACTTTGACCCTGTCTTTAAAAGAAAAAGGCGAAAAGCTGCCAGACAGGCTGGCCCTCTTTTCCCCGGTTATTTCTCAGCTCAGCATTTTGACCTCAGAATACTTAAACGATGACCGGGACCCGATGCTGGTTGGGGCCGGCGACCCGGTGCCGTATTTCACTGAACCGGCCAAGAAAGATCCCTTGATTTCACCGATCTACGGGGACTTCCAGGGCTTCCCGCCAATGATGATCAACTGCGGCAGCGAAGAGGTCAAGCTGGACCACTCCTTGATTCTGAACTACCTGGCCACCAAGGCCGGGGTTGACACGGCCTTGAAGGTCTGGCCGGGACTTTTCCACGTCTTTGTCCTCTTTGACATGCCGGAAAGCGACCAGGCGGTAAAACAGATCGCTGATTTTTTAAGAAAGGACTAGCATGACGACTTATCTTTGCTTAGACATCGGGGGCACCAAGTTAAAAAGCGCCCTGGCTGATGACCAAGGCAACTTGACTGACAAGCAGTCATCCTCTACGCCGGCAGTCGCGGAAGCTTTTACCGGCAAGATCCGGTCCCTGGTCAGCCAATACAGAAGCAGGATCAGCGGGATCGCCATCAGCACGCCGGGCACGGTTGATCCAGTGACCCAGCGCCTGCGCTTTGGAGGGATGCTTCCCTTCCTGGACGGGATTAATTTTGCCGACCTGCTCAGCGACTTCGGCCTGCCGGTTCATGTTGAAAACGACGGCAAGGCCGCGGCTTTAGCTGAAGTCTGGCAGGGCAGCTTGAAAGACACTGACACCGGCGCCGTTATCGTTTTGGGAACGGCAGTTGGCGGCGGGATCGTAATCGGTCACCAGCTTCACTATGGCCTGCACGCCCAGGCCGGGGAATTCAGCTTCATGATGACCCGGGATCCGGCGGCTGGCGATGAAAAAATGGTGGCCCACAACGGGTCAGCCGTGGGGATGGTTCAGGCCATGAACCAAGCAGCCGGGAATATCGACCTTTTGGACGGGCAGGCAGCTTTTGCCAGCGCGGCCAGCGGCAACCAGGCAGCTCTGACGGTTTTGGACCAATACAGCCTCAACCTGGCCCAGCTGATCTTGAACATCCAGACCATCATTGACGGCGACCGGGTGGCCATTGGCGGCGGCGTTTCCGCCCAGCCCCTCCTGCTTGACCGGATCCAGGCCGCTTATGACCGGCTGACCGCTAATCCCGCCATTATCGGCGAAACTTTAACCAAGCCAGAGATCGTGGCGGCTAAGTACCGCAATGACGCTAACTTGCTAGGAACCCTCTACGGGCTTTTGCGGCAAGAAGAGAGCAGTTTGGACTTAAAGGAGGCTGCTAATGAATTCTAAGAAAGCCATGCTTGTCGGCCGGATTGCCAGCATCATGTCAATTCTGATGTACGTCTCCTACATTCCACAGATCATCAACAACCTGCACGGCCAATATGGCAACCCCATGCAGCCGCTGGTTGCCTGCATCAACAGCTCCTTTTGGTGCAGCTACGCCCTTTTGCAGAAGTACAAGGACTGGCCGGTCTTTATCGCCAATGTCCCTGGCATTATCTTTGGCCTGATCACTTTTGTAACTTCCTTGCACTAATTCATACCTGTATAATTCTTTTTTTCCATCTTTATACGCAACCTTTTACAAAAAGCAAAAATTAGGTACAAAAAAACTCCCTCTAGCATTTGATCTGCCAGAGGGAGTTTTGCTCTCTGTTAAAAAATTTGCTACAAGTCCAGCAGGCCGTCTTCGTCAAGGATTTTTACCTGCTTGCCTGTCCTTTTCAGATAGCCCATTTTTTCGAGGAGTTTGAATTTGCGGGAGAGAGTTTCGGGAGTAGTTCCCAAGTAAAGGGCAATATCTTTCATCTTCATGGACAGCTGGACCTGGTCGCTTCCAGCCACTTTAGCCAAGTCGAGCAGGTAGCTGGCCAGCCTTTCTTCGACCCGCTCCATGGCCAGGAACTGGGTCTGTCTTTCCGTGGCCAGCAGCTTCTGAGTATTGAGTTCCAGCAGCTTGAGGGAGAGCTGGGGATTTTCCAGGAGGACCCGGTTGAAGTCGGCCTTGCTCAAGCTGCAGATTTCCGTATTCTCCATGGCCTGGCCGAAGAAGCTGTCGTTTTCCAGGCCAAAAAGCTGCTTTTCCCCTTCATAGTCACCCGGCTGGGCAACCCGGAGCAACTGCTCGCGGCCGCTGGCAGACAGCTGGTAAACCTTCATGTTTCCCCGGGCCACGATCTGCAGCTTTTCATCCCCTGGCTGAAAAATCGTCTCACCTTTTTGATAGCGCCGGTGACTGGCCAGGGAATTGATCTTAAGCTGGTCTTTTTCTGGCAGGTCCGCGAATAAGGGAACCAGGCTGACACATATATGCTGCATTTTGCTCTCCTCTGCTGGTAAAAATTAGCCCTGGACCAAGTGGTCGAATTCTTCCAGGGTCTGGTAGGTCTTAGTCATCGCCCCGCAGGCGTCGGCCGGAATGGCGTAATCCGCGGTCAAGGACCGCAGCTTGCTGAAGTCGGCAGTTAAGTCTTCCTGGCCGGCTTTCACCTTCTTTTGAATGTCTTCGTAAACCTTGCGGACTTCAAAGACTTCCGGGTGGTGGGCGCCGTGGGCCTTGGTAATTGCCTGTGTATATAAGTCTAACATTTCATCGTTCTTGGTAAAAAATTCCTTGATCATTATTTTTCTCCTTTTTTCTTGATCAGTCGTTTTCTTGTTTTTGCTTTTGCTCTTTTTAACTTTGTTTTTGCTTTTTTCTCTTATTTAGCGCTGGCCTTCAAGACCTCATAGCCGATGTTTTTGACGGCTTGAGTGATCGTGTCCAAATTGGTTTTGTCCGGGTCGAAGTTGGCCTTGGCCTTGCTCGCGTTGAAGAGGACCTTGACGCTGGTCTTTTCAACCCCGTCGACACTGGCGATGGCCCCCGCGATCTTCTGCATGCAGGTCGGGCAGGCTAAAGTTTCGAGTTGTAAAATTGCTTTTTGCATGATTCCTTGTCCTTTCTTTTTCCTATTGGATACTTTCGATGCCCTTAGTATACGGGCCTTCTGCTTGAGAAAAATTGTTTTCTATCAACTTTCGCGATTTTTGTAATTTTGACTGGTAGGCCAGAAGACGCATGGCGTTTAAGATTACAACCAGGATGCTGCCTTCGTGGACAAACATCCCGATGGCCATGTTCATCCATGAGCTGGCTAACACGCTGACCAGCAGGACGGCGACGACAGCCAGGGCGATAGTGATGTTCTCAATCATGTTCCGCCGGGTGGCCTTAGCCAGGGCCAGGGCCCGCGGAATCCGGTCAAAGCTGCCGTTCATGAGGACCACGTTTGAAGTCTCAATTGCCACGTCAGTCCCGCTGCCCATGGCAATCCCGATGTCTGCCCGGGCCAGTGACGGACTGTCGTTGATCCCGTCGCCGACAAAGGCCACGATTTCACCGGCTGCCTGCCGCTTTTTGACAAATTCCGCCTTGTCTTCTGGCAAAAGCTGACCATATGCCTCAGTGAGGCCCAGTTCTTCCGCTACCAGGTCAACCGTCTTCTGGTTGTCACCGGACAAGAGGAGCAGGTTCTTGACGCCCAGCTTCTTTAAAGCAGCCAGGTCTTCCTTGACCCCGGCCCGGATCTCGTCCTTTAAGCCTAAAGCAAGTTCCAGCTGCCCGTTTACGGCCACCAGAACCAGGGAATTACCAGCACTTGCCAGCTCTTCCATGTCCTTTTCCATTTCTTTTGTAACTGGGACATGGTACTGGTCAAGCAGGTAGCGGTTGCCGACCAGGACCTGCTGGCCAGCTACTTGAGCAACGATCCCGCCGCCCTGGAGGACCTGGGAATCTTCAACTTCTTTAGCTTCCAGGTCTTCATAGTAGCCAGTGATAGCTTTCGCCAAAGGGTGGGAAGATTCTTTTTCCACACTGACCAAAAGCTGTTCAGCCAGCTGGCCCTGGCCGTACTTTTTCACCTGGCTGACCCGGGGGTCACCGTAAGTCAAGGTCCCGGTCTTGTCGAACATGATCGTGTCGACCTTGCTGAACTTGGTGATGACTTCACTGCCTTTAAAAAGGATCCCCTGCTTGGCCCCATTGCCGATTCCGGCCACGTTGGAAACCGGAACCCCGATGACCAAGGCACCTGGGCAGCCGAGAACCAGGATGGTTACGGCCAGTTCCAGGTCTTGGCTGATGAGGCCAACAATAATGGCCAGGAGCAGGACGACTGGGGTGTAGTACTTAGAGAAGCGGTCAATTAGACGCTCAGCCTGGGACTTGGAGTCCTGGGCTTCTTCGACCAGTTCGATGATCTTGCCAAAAGTCGTTTCATCCCCGACTTTTTCCGCCTTGATCCGGATGGTCCCGTTTTCCAAAATAGTACCGGCATAGACCGGGTCGCCAGGCTTTTTGCCTAAAGGCATAGATTCACCGGTGATGCTGGCTTCGTTGGCCGTCCCGAAGCCGGCGACGACTTCCCCGTCAACCGGGATCTTGCCGCCGGTCTTGACCAAAAGGATGTCCCCTTCGTCCAAGTCATCTAAGTCAACTTCTTCAAAGTCGCCGTCCGCCGTCTGCCGAAGGGCGGTTTCCGGCACCATCTCCACCAGTTCCTTGATGGCTGACCGGGTCTTGGCCAGGGTCTTTTGTTCAAGGTAAGCCCCAAACAAGAAGAGGAAGGCCACGATGGCGGATTCTTCGAATTCCTGGATGACGAAGGCGCCTAAGATGGCCAGGGTCACCAGCAAGTCGATACTGATGACTTTGACCTTTAAGGCCTGCCAAGCCTCTATGGCGATCGGGAAGCCGCCGATGAGGGAGGCGGCCAGGAGCAGGCCGGACTCTGCTGTTTCACTTTTAAATAACCATTTAGCGGCGAAGGCCAGGACGATTAAGATGCCCGTTGCGGCCGTCAGCCGGTTGCGATTTTTCATTAACCATTTTTGCATTGATCTTTCGACCTCCTTGCTTTGATGCTTTTAATATACCGGGAAAGCAGAATTCCCCAATTGATTTCTATCAAGATCTGGATTTTTACAAATTTTTTTACGAAAAAAGCCATCCAGGGGAATTTGATCCTCTGAATGGCTTAGTTTTAGTCGACGCGGTTTATTTTACAAGCCGCAATTGAAAGAGTGACGTGTTGGTCGTAATGGTCGTTGAAGACTTCCTTGAACTTGGCTTCCAGCTTGGCTAAGTCAACGTCTTTTTCATAGCTGTAATAGCCTTTCGTCCAACTAGCTCTTTTTTTCGTCCAATTTTGCCCGATTTTGGACGAAAGAGCAAATAATTGGACTAAAAAAGTCCCTTCACGCTTAGACATGAAGGGACGTTACTTCCTAATGCTGCTGTAGCCATAATAATTCTTCCGATGTGCTTCATTCCATAAAATTATAACGCCCTATCGTTTATTACATTATTAACTGAGAGCAAATCATATCTTTTTACTATCAATTTAATTTGACTACCAATTTTTACATCTGTGGTGGCTGGCAAATAAAAGTTATCACCGTCTGAATTTGCTACCCTAAATAAGTTCATCTTACCAACCTTTTCCCGAGATAAAACATAAAATTTTTTTCCAGAATGATTTACTTCGTATAGTATGCCTATCTTACAATCATAGATCTCTTGCTCTTTCACAAAAGAGAATTGATCATTTCCAATTAAATCCGAATCATCAAATACTGTATATTGCTGTTTGGATTTTTGACTTTCAACCATGATATCTCGCGTAAATTCATATTCTTTTATTGCGATTACCTTATACATCCATATTTTCCTTCCTCATATAGATAAATTTTTTCATCGTCATTACATTCCCCAAAAATACTTCTATGAGATAGTTTACGCTTTTCTTGATAACTCTGGTATATTAAGGGTATTCAAAAAGCAAAACATCTAACTTGGGAGAAAATAGAATGAAGCCAAACAAAGATCACGTAGAAGAAGATAAGCCTTTCACTTGGGAAAGTTTTATGTTATCTGAATCATGGAACGAATTTCCGGAAAGAAAGGACGATCCACCTTTAACAATGGATTTTCTTTTCTGGTATCACAGTATTAGATATATCATTACCGCCGCCTACGGTGACGGTGGCTACATGATTGCCGAAGAACTCAGCGGAAAAGTCATAATTCAAAATAAGAATTTCCGTAAGTTGGTAGAAGACGTTCCCTTGTTTGAAGGTAAAACTTTCAAGGAACTTTTGCCCGATTTAGACGTAGAATATTAGCTCATCAACCAAAAAAAGCATCCCTGGCAGTGAAAGGACTTTGTTAATTGGCCATAAGCTATTCCTTAGTCAGCACGGTCATGCATTCAACGTGCGGGGTCTGTGGTAACTGGTCCACGTGTTTTTCTACCTATAACACAGTGGGCAGGAGGGAGGCCATCGTCTCGACCTGCTCTGCTCAGCCGATTTATGATCAAGGTCCAGGCCCAGTATGCCGTTAACTTGGTCGCTTATCTTGGTCGGTCACCGATCAAGTTGCTTTCTCCTGTACCTCTGAATACTCAGCGACAAGGACGGTTTCCTCCGGCAGATGCAGAAGAACATCGCAAAAACGATAATGGATGCCGACACGATGAGCCCGGAAAGTATCCAGGCCAGGCTCGACGAGCTGCAGAAGGAGCTCATCCGAAAGGCCAACAGCAAGCAGAACTACGATGCCATCGCCGATGAACTCTTTACGTTGCGCGAGCAGAAATCACAGTACGAGGCAGACACCGGAAGCCGCGAGAAGACCCGGAAGCGCGTCGCCGAGCTGCAGGACTTCATCGGAAGTCAGCAATCCGAAATCACCGAATTCGACGAAAGCCTCGTTCGAAAGCTGATCCAGCAGATCACCATTCACGATTACCGCTTCACCGTGGAATTGAAGTCCGGCATCACAATCGACATCAGAGCATAAAAAGGCTCCTCGCCGCCGACACATTTGCCGGAAGCGAGGAGCCTTGGTCTGTCTTTTTTCTTATTGTTCTTGTGCCTTGATACGCTTAGTTTTTCGGTATCGAAAATAAAATATCCCCATTAAGATCACATTCAAAATCGTCACTACGATACTTGCTTCTATCTTGTACGCACCTCCTGACAGCATTTTGTTTGCAGAAGCTGTCATGGTCAAAATACTTGGATAATCATCGGCCAGACTAACCCCTCGGATGATTTGATGTTCCCGTTTCTGACGTTGAGGCAAAAAAGGCGCAGAGAACCAGGACGGACCATTCCGCTGATCGTCTCGGAATGCTCCACCTCTGTAAAGTAATCATCGAATGTCTTGTCCTTTACAGTTTTGGATCACTCCACGCTTGATGCCTCCCCTTATCTGCGTCTGTTTACTTTTTAGAATCGATGTCCCTCTTTTCTCTATATGTAGCTTTATCCTCGGCTACCATCATTCCGCTCGTGGATGATTCCGTCTGGTAACGATGGCTTGTAAAATTGCCACTTATGTCCTTCGAAGAATCCAAATCGTCTGGTGCTTCATACGGTTTCCCTTCCTTGTTGTACGTCAGGTTGAATACCATATTCGTAAGCCACTTCTTGAATGACGAATTGTCCTGAAACTGCTTAAAGAGCTCCATGTTGTCCGCCATGATGGAGAAAATGACATTCTGCAGGGCGTTCTCGCTTTCTGTTCGGGCTTCCTGCTCATCAGAATTCTTCATGGCATTCTGGTATTTCTTGTCACGAGAAACCATCGCCGGAATCCGGAGGATTTGGCGCTGTACGTTATCAGCGTCATTCCACTGAATATTTCCGAACGTATCGTTGAAATCCATGATGATCTCGGAAAGCGGATCAAGTTCCGGCTCGACGATATGGCCGACCTTTCCGGCAGGGACCGGAGCAATTTCGGCGTCCTCGTCCTCCAGTTTTATAGCCACGGCCTCCTGTGCTTCATTCCGATAACTGTCCAGATCGATCGTAGACAAAATGCCCTCTGACAAATCATCCTCACGAGGTGACGGAAGTTTCGGTATTAGCAGATTCAGGAAGATCGACAACTTTTCCCAGTCCACATTCCCATAAGGAAGAATGGAGCCAAGGAAACCATATGTACGGACAAATGACTTCGCTGCGCTCTTGAACTTGATCTGATCGTCCGTTTCGAGTTCGTTGTAGGTAGCCACGCACGGATCAAGCAGCGGATCAAGCCTGTCTCTCTCAGCTCCGCCAAGGAACAAATCAACTACGTGCTCTACATCATCGTTGTCATACACCTGATAGCTCTCCATGAGCGTGATCAGGTCGTAAAGCTTGTTCGGATCAGTCTCTCCAGACAGTATCGTTGTCCTGTAGAACTTAGAGAAGGCGTCCTGAATCGTCGATGTCTTGTTTGCAAAGTCCAGCACATAGACTTCGTCCTTTCCGGGAGCCGCGCGGTTCAGACGGGAAAGTGTCTGCACTGCCGCAATATCATAAAGTGGCTTATCCACATACATGGTCTGCAGCAACGGCTCATCAAATCCGGTCTGGAACATGTCGGCAACTACCAGAAGACGATACGGATCTTTCTTGAACTCCTTCGGGATCTTGGCGTCTGGGAACCCGTTCAGTTCTGCTGATGTCAGGGCAGGTTCCTGTCCGTTGTATTTGCACTCGCCGGAGAAAGCGATAATCGCCTTGTACGGACTATGTCTGTCTGCAAGGCACTTGTTGATTGCATAGTAGGTCTCGATGCAGCGTGGGATGCTCGCGGTCACTACCATTGCGCGGGACTTTCCGTTCAGCTTCTTCTTAGCGATAATCTGCTCATGGAAGTGATCCACCATCATGGCTGCTTTCTTGGCGATAACATCCGGATTCCCCTCTACAAAGGAACGCATTTTTTTCTGGGCGCGCTTCTTGTCGAACATCGGATCGTCCTCGACCTTCTTGGCAATCTTGTACCAGCTGTCGATCGTCGTATAGTTCTTCAAGACGTCAAGAATGAAGCCTTCCTGAATAGCCTGCTTCATCGTGTAGACATGGAAAGGCCTGTGCTTGATTTCACCATCCTCTTCATATGGCGTTCCGAAAATCTCCTCGGTCTTGTTCTTTGGAGTCGCGGTGAACGCAAAATAGCTTGCGGTCTTTACGAGCTTCCGGCCCTCGACAATCGCATTGATCTTGTCTTCATTGTCCATTTCGTTGTCTGAAGCCATGCCGGAAAGCGCCAGATTCATATTCGCGGAATTGCGCCCACTCTGGCCTGAGTGGGCCTCATCGATGATAATGGCAAAATGATTATTGATATGTTCCTGACCGATCTCCTGCGAGATGTACGGGAACTTCTCAACCGTGGTTATAATGATCCGCTTGCCATCCTGGATTGCCTTCTTCAGGTCTCTGGAATGCTGCGCCCAAACGACCGTGTTTTTCACCTGCATGAACTGCTTGATGGTATCGCGGATCTGCTTATCCAGAATCCTGCGGTCGGTGACGACGATAACGGAATCGATCATCGGATGGCCATCTTGCTCAAGGCCGATCAGCTGGTGAGCAAGCCATGCGATAGAATTCGACTTTCCTGAGCCTGCACTGTGCTGGATGAGATAGCGCTTTCCAACACCGTTTTCTTTCACATCTGCGAGCAGCTTTTCAACGCAGTCTAATTGGTGATAACGCGGCCAAATCTGTTTAACCGATTTTTTCTTAGTATCTGGATCGACATCAACGACGACCTGAGAGTAATTCTCAATAATGCGGGAGAGCTTCCACTTCGTCAGAATGTCCTTCCACAGATAGTCTGTCATGATGCCGTCCGGATTCGGCGGATTGCCCGCGCCATCGTTATAGCCCTTGTTGAATGGCAGGAACCAGCTGTCTTTACCAGCAAGCTTCGTGCAAAACATGACGGTCTGGTCGTCTACCGCGAAATGCACCATGCACCGTTTGAACGAGAACAGCGGTTCCCGCGGATCGCGATCTTCCTTATACTGCTCAACGGCATCTGCTGTCGACTGACCAGTGAAATGATTCTTGAGCTCAATCGTGACGACCGGAAGACCATTGATGAATAGGCAAAGGTCGAGTGCGAGCTTTGAAGCGTCGATGGAATAGCGAAGCTGCCGTGTCACA
Source organism: Lactobacillus sp. 23-2 (assembly GCF_044902225.1). Lineage (NCBI taxonomy): Bacteria > Bacillati > Bacillota > Bacilli > Lactobacillales > Lactobacillaceae > Lactobacillus > Lactobacillus sp. 23-2. Next base: position 103,096 of record NZ_JAOQBX010000004.1, read on the forward strand.
CTGAAGATATTCTTTTCAAACATCTGCTTCGACTTCTCGTTGTTTTCCGTCGGCGTAAAGTAGAACATGATGAGATCAGCCGGGTATTCCTTCACGCCGTTTCGCAGAACATCAATAATGCCGCGCTTGGCAATCTCTCCGGAGAGGCGGTTTAGAAAATGCCGCTTTTTCTGTTCGCTGTTATTTACACCAAGCTTTGCCATTTCCCTCGGCTGCGTATCATTCAGGAACCGGAAGAGGCGGGTTTCGTCTACGGTGTATTCCTTGTTGTAATCATCATTCGTTCCCTGCTCGTAGCCATTCTGCTCCACGAGCCAGTTCACGATTATCGTCTCAAAGCCCTTCTCGGTTTTATCCGTAAAAGCCATGATCAAGCCTCCTCTCCGTCGGTCTCTGTTTCTTCGTTATTCTCCGAATCATCGTCAACGACGTCATCTACGTGTTCATACTCGGGAACAGTAACATTGCGGACATCGATTTTGCCGGTGACAGCATCCGAGATGATTGTTGATTTTAGCTCCTGAAGCGCTTTTATTTTGCTTTCTGCTAATTGAATAGCTTTATCAAGCATGTCGCATTTATCGTCCAAATAACAAGCAATTTTCTCTTGCTCAGTAACATCAGGATAAGCAAGTTTTAACTGTTCCAATACTCTCATGCCGATGTTTTGCTGAGTACCATATGACCAACCATCCTGCACCTGTTGTTGATATGGCAAAGCCTGCAAAGCGTAAAAGAGAAAACGCGGTAACATCACTTCTTGATTACAACGGAAAACGGCAAGTGGAGACCATATAGTAAATATTCTATCTGTATCTACAATTGATACTCGTCCAGTAGTCGCGCCTGATTTGATCATGTATATATCATCAATCTTAGGCACATATTTCTTACAACATTCTTCATAAAAGTCCTGAGAAATAAATCCTCGAATATGATTAAAATCAATTTTTCCATTACCACACGAAACAGCTTCTGCAGAAACAAAGGGGATACCCTCCTCATATAACTGTGGAGTTGTATGTGGGCCGTCCGTCAGCGGTTGTGAAAGGACACGGAGTGTTTTCGTAATTCGCCATCCTTTTGGAATCATCCGATAGTAGCTATTATCTGTCCCACACATTTCTTCTCGTTTTAGTCCTGTAGTTACAGTTTTAGTAATAACCGTGTTCTTCAGTTGATTGAATTCCTGTATTTCCTTCCGGCGTATTCCAATCAGCTTGTTGATCTCAGAGACCTTCCAATCGAGGAAGCGCACAATCTGATCCTGCTCAGCGCGGGGAGGAACGGGAATATACATGTGGCGGATGTCTTTGAACCCAATAGATTGCCTAACGCCTCCTCCCATGCCATAAAAGACTTTTTGAACGTCATAGGCATGCAGTAAGTAGTGTAGGTATCCGGAATTCATTCTTGGAACGAGACACAAATATGCTGCAGTGATGATTCCATTATCATTAACTAGGCCAGTACGAAGACTTTTATGATCGTTTTGCAAATCAGTAAGACGCATAATGATATCGCCGGGTTCAATAATTTGATACGTCGACAAATCTTGTGCGATTAATCCCTTGTTTAAATCACTCTTCTTCTTAATTTCTCCATAGCTTAAGGACAAAACTTGCTTAACTGTACCACCGATATTCTTAATGCATTTCTCAGATGCAGTCTGCTCTAAGAACTTTTCTTTCCAGTGAGCGGGAATTTGACCAAGCCAATCATAGGATGAATTTTTATAAGAACTGTATTCCAACATTACTTCAGCCCCTCCATGATCTCATCCATGACGCCATCCGATTCCTTTTCGAGCTCTTCAAGTGAGGCAAGGATGTCCCCCATATCACGGAGTTGCACCGGCTTGTAGAAGTACTTCGTGAAGCTGATCTCGTAACCGATCTTTGTCTTGCTTTCATCCACGAAGACGTCCGGCGCGTATGGCTTGACTTCCTTTTCGATGAACGCATCGATCCCGCCATCGTAGTTGAACGGGATGTTTTCCGAGTCGCGGAGGTTCGGATCGGATTCGCCTTCAACCTCTTTTGCATGTGGATCAGCTTCCGTGATAAACGGACGGATCTTCTTGAGCTGCGTTTTTTTGAGCTTTGTCGCCTTGGCAAAAGCGTCCCAATCGTCAAGTGGTGTGTCATTCGGCACATCGGCGACCGCCTTTCTTACCGTTTCAAGATCTGTCGCTTTCTTAAACAAAAGCTTCCCCTTTTCATTTTTTTCAGGGATTTCTCGTTCCGGGAATACGCGCAGGCGCAACGGGCGCTCGACGGTCACATTCCAGTAACCGAACTCACTGTTATCGAATATCATGCTTACATCGCTTTCCTCCATGTCAAGGAAAATGCGAACAATTTCCTTACGGATTTCCGGCGTGAATTCACAGTTCTTATTGCCCATGTTCTTGCGCAACGGGCTCTTCATGTTGGTCGCGTCGATGAGTTGAATCTTCCCTTTGCGGCGTTCTTCCTTCTTATTGGAAAGCACCCAAATGTATGTGCCAATACCTGTGTTGTAGAACATGTTGTCAGGCAATGCGATGATGGCCTCTACCAGATCGCGCTCGATTAGATATCTGCGTGCGTTGCTTTCGCCGCTTCCTGCGTCGCCCGTGAACAGGGATGAGCCGTTATGGACTTCGATGATGCGACTGCCGAGTTCTGTGTCGGTTTTCATCTTGGATACGTTGTTGAGCAGGAAGAGAAGCTGTCCATCACTTGTGCGCGGGATCATCTTTAGCTCCTCACCGCCGGGAAGGTATGCATTAAAACGAGTGTCTAGGATTTCACTCTTGCCACCCAGTTTGTCTGCATCTGTTTTCCAGCTCTTGCCGTACGGCGGATTGGAGAGCATGAAGTCGAATTGACGAGAGGAGTTTCCGTCCAGCGACAAGGTTGATCCATAAGAAATGTGCTCAGCTTCCTCACCATCGCCTTTGAGGAGCATGTCCGCCTTGCAAATCGCATAAGTCTCCGGATTAATCTCTTGCCCAAACAGGTGAATGGAGACGTTCTTGCCCCGGCGCTTTGCGAGAGTCAAAAGCCGTGCCTGTGCAACTGTAAGCATTCCACCTGTCCCGCACGCCCCGTCATAGCAGGAGTACGATGCATCCAGAATCTTGTCCTCCACCGGGTAAAACGCAAGGTCTGCCATGAGCTCGACAACGTCACGCGGCGTCCAGTGTTCTCCGGCTTCCTCGTTGTTTTCTTCGTTAAAGCGGCGAATTAATTCTTCGAAGATTGTTCCCATGCCGTGGTTATCGAGTCCCGGCAGCTTCACGATCTTTTTCTCCGCGTCCTTATAGACAGGATTCGAGCTGAGGTTGATATCCGATGACGTGAACTTTTCGATGATCGCACCAAGGATATCCGCATCGACCATAGTTCTGATCTGGTCGCGGAATTTGAACTTGTCGAGGATCTCCTGAACGTTCGGAGAGAAACCGTCCAGGTATGCCCTGAAGTCGGCTTCAAGTGTCTGCTTCTTCGAGCGGCTCGTCAGATCCTTTAAAAGGAATGGCGAAGCATTGCAGAACGCTTGTCCAGCTGCATTGCAGAGTGCAGGCCACTGATTGTCGATCTTGGCAGCGTCTAGCTGTTTCTTCATGGTAAGGACGGCTTTCTTTGTTCCTTCAAGCATTGCATCAAGGCGGCGAATGACTGTCATCGGCAGAATAACGTCACGGTATTTGCCACGGACATAGACGTCGCGCAGGCAATCGTCTGCGATTCCCCATATAAAACTGACTATCGAGTTGTACTCCTGGTTATCCATTATTGTTCCTCCGTGCTTTTCTGCTTTTCATTATTTTTAGGAATTTCTACTCGCTCCATAATATCCTGCGCTTCACAGTCAAGTGCTTCGCAGATCCGAAGTAAAATTTCTGTTGTAACATTCTCGCAACGTCCCATCTTAGCAATTGATGCCGCACTCACATGGCTCATTTTCTGAAGATCCTGTTTCTTCAAGCCACGATCTATTAGAAGTTTCCACAGCTTGTTATAACTAAACTGTGTTTCTAATTTCATTTTTTCCTTCTTCATATCACTTTGTCTCCGCTTCCTTGTTCCAAGGCCATCCGAACAGCTCATTGCCATTCGGTGATAACTCCAATACTGCATGATCTTTCATGATCTTTTCAGTATCTGCATCATAAGAATCCAAGGAGTCATATGAAATAAAGATCTGTTTCTTTTCCATTCCTTCTTGTGATGAAAATGAAGCATACTGTTTCACAATCTTCGCCAGCGTATCTTTTGATAGGTTTTTTAAAACAACTGAGTCATGAACAATGAATGGAAGAGTTGTCAATCGCAGATTTGCAAGATCAAAAGTAATAACCCCTCTAAACTGTGCTCCGGTTCCGCCGTCATTAGGTGTCTCGAAGGAATACTTTTTTAATCCTTCAAGTTTTAATATTGGCGACTGCTTTCCTCTGCCAAGAATCTGATTGGTTATCGCACGCATTTCCTGGTTGATTGCAGATTGAATGGCAAACAACTGATCCTTGATAACATTGTCACGATTCTCAGCATATTCCTTTGCCACTTTATTAAGTCGTTCATGTTCTTCATAGTTCTTATTCGCTTCCTGAAGATTATTGAGTTCGGTCATAATTCTGGCATACTCTTTCAAAATAGCTGTCGATACATTCGGGATCTTCTTTATTGAAGCCACTTCCTCTTTGAGCCTTACAATTTCGTTATTCAACGTCATGTAGGAAGTCGCGAGTTTTCGCTCGGCATCCTTGTATTCATCCTGCAGCACTTTAGATAAGCGCTTATGAAAAGCTTCTATCTCCTCAAGCAAACGGAAGTCCTCATTCGGAAAGAATCGTTCTAATTCACCAAATCCTTTCGTAAAGCTCTTCTTTTCACCAGTCATATCACGTCTAACATTATTAAGATCGTGGCGTACCTGAGCTGCTTCACGCTGAAAATGAACTATCTGAGTCTGCAGCTCAGAAAGTCTCTGTGCCTGCATACCATCTAGATTTAAAAGGCCCTCATTGCTGTTCTTTACTAAGTCTTTCTCTTTATCCTGCAGGGACTTAATCTGTTTATTATTTTTTTCAAATTCCTTTTTATTTCTGGCACTACGAATCTGGTTATACCGCTGTGCCTTATTAAAGGCATCCATTTCATCAGCTGCTTGACTTGCCGCATTTATCTGTTTTTCTACAACTTCGTACCTACCCCAAAGTTTCATAAAACTTTTGATTGCCTTATCTGCAGACTCCGATGTTGCTGACTTTAGTGGATGATTTTCATTTAGTGTTTCTCTTTTATAAACTCGAATAAATCTTGAGACTGCACCTCTCCAACTTGAGCATTCCTTGCTGATGTTGTATTTGCTCTTGAGAAAATCATTATATGCATCCAAACTTAATGGTTCTGTATTCGCAAGTGGCTGATATTTTTCGTCACATTTCTGCACTTGCATATAGTGAACAGTATTCCTGCTGAAATAGTATTTCTCGCCTTCGAAGTCGAATGCAAAGCAAATATTGTGTTCTCCAATATTTTCCTGCACATCCTTGCTCTTCTTGATATAATCTTTTCCTCCGAAGACGAAATCAATTATCATAAGGAATGTCGACTTTCCTATAGAATTTGATCCATTGTCATCCCCCAGAACAACATTCAGGCCTGGATGAAATTCTATAGGTTCTCTGGGCTGACCATTACTTACAAATTTTTCGCATCTTATTTCCGTCAACATAATGAATGGCGCCCTCCTTTTCATCTATCTTTCTCATGGCATACAGACTATCCAAAAGGTCAATGAACTCCTGTATACCTGACATCTTATTCTTTACCTTTCCATAAAGCTCCTTTGGAGTCATATCACACTTTTCAAGTGCATTTAATATGACCGGCATCTTTGCGATTGAACTTTCTTTATATGGGGTAACCTTGCTTGGAAATTTCATGAATGGAACACCTCACAGTTTTGAACAAAAAACGAAACAACTATATTGCTGGCCATCTCTGCATCGTCTCCGAGCCCAGCACGATGTCTGATCCATTCGGAGAGCTGACTTATCACTTCTTTCTGAGAAAGTCCAGAACTCTCCAGCATCTTTGAACTAGCTTTTATTTGCGAAGCAATGACATCAAAGTTTGCATTAGAATCCCTGAACACCTTCTCAATATAGCTGTAATAAGTAATCGCCTCGTCCCTCACGGTTTTCCGTAGTACGAATGGCTCTTTGATTTTTTCATCAACATGCAGGGCATCAAAGTTAAGCGGCTCAGTCGCTGGCTGGTCCTGTAAATCCATAACTGCATCTAGGACAGTTCTGATCTCTTCTTCCAGCTGTTCCTGGTTTACATTCATCTTTGCTTGGTGGCTTTTAACCAGAGCCCTCTTAGTCTCATATAACTTCTTATAAAGCTCCACTGATGGATCAAACAAGTAATCGCTGGACTCCTCTTCATTCAGGGCTATTAAGTTTTCTGGAGCATTCAAGTTCAACGGCTTTGGATATTCTGCCTCAAACTCCGCTGCTGTGTTATCATCCAGGTCATTCGGAAAGATCTGAGTAATCCTATACTTTTTTCTTGCCCTACCGCGCACCTGCTCAACAAGCTCCTTATGGCACAACGGGCATTCATACCCCACCTCTGCAAGGAACGGTATGTCGTCAACTTGAACTTCTTCACCTTCTCTCACTATGTTGGGTTTATTAACTGCATATAAAAAGGTGTAAGCAAGAAATTTAGTAGTCTGCCCATGCTTGTAATAATTCAGAAGAGATTCCTTCTTTGGCTCCGAAATCGTCACATCGCACCTGATGAGTTTTCTGATGTTTGCCAAAGTATCGTCCTTCAGATGAGGATTCAAATCTGGAATCACGTCTTTGTTAAAATTTTCAATAGTCTCATCTATCACTTCAGGGATAACTGATGCCTGTTTAATACCATCAGGTGTATTAGCCAGTTCTCCTAACACTCGGCTTATCTTTTTGGAAGAGAGATCCTCTTCATATCCATGTTCTCGAACATAATCTTGATTATTGATTGTCCCAAGAATCAGATTCGCTGCAGCTTCTTTTCCTCCGTTCGCCGAAAGGCCAGATCGAAGGGTCAGTATATAAGAAGCCGTATTTAGTTCACTCACATTACACCTCCAAAACTGGGCGTCCGGAAAATCACTGGTAAATTGGTGGTAAATCGCTGGCAAATACTATTGCCGGCGATTTTTTTAGAATTATTTGCAGATAGAGGGAACGCCTTACATCTAACAGCATAGTAGAATATCGTGTTTATTTCTATCCTTAAAGGAATTTATTTGCGTGATCACGTAAATATTTGCTTTTTCAAAGTGACATCAAGACTCTGGAAGCCGAAAGTCGAAAATCCAATGACCTGGATATGTCGTTAAACTGTCCACCCTTCACAGATGCTCACTCTCGTGCACAGAGATGGCTCGAGCAGATGAGATGAGCACATCTGAAATAAGAGACCAACCTACGCTCCTATTTCAGAAAACATGTCACCGCCAAGCAATAGCCCCTGATCAAGGCTGACCCGAACGTTTGGTGATGCACCTGCAAACGAGGACATTGTTCATAGGGTAAGCAAGCCTCCATGACAAAAGGAGACAAAAGCATGTCAAACAAAGACTGGATTATCAATCTGGAAAACACAGCAGACGAGGTTGCCGGTATCTGCGGAAGAGAAGTTGTTCACTTCATTCTCAGGGAACATGGTGCAAGAAGCATCTACGACCTGAATCCGGGCGACTACGAAGAAGTATTCTCTGAGCTTTATGCCTACATCGAGAACTACGACTGACAACTGAATACGAAAGTCCTTCGGTCCTATCGTCCAGCTAACGATCAGGACAAGGCAAGGGAATTCCCTGCTCCACTCGGTGCGCCCTACCGCGGATAGACGAGTGCATCTCCGGATGGAGCAGGCAACAAGACAAATTTGGTTCAGCTTCATGCACGGCTGGACGCTGATTAGAAACGGGGTAACCCGCTTAGGTGGCCTGAATGAAGGAAAAATTGAATCTGTCATCACCGGCTCCCCGTTTCGGAAAGAAACGAGGACGCCAAGATGGCAATCAAAGTCAAAAGAGTAAATTTTTATGAAAACGGCAGAATTTATGCAACAGTAGAAGTTAAGACCTATGAGGATGGACGAGTTGAAATCGTGCCTCCTGACGGATACCGGATGTATCCGATGGATATTGAGACTGCTGACACCTCAGCACACAGTTTTGTACCAGAACTTATTCGCATGTGGTGGAAAGGCAGTCGTCAGTACAAATGCTACATGGTACCCGTCCTTGAGGAACTGTTCAATGCGATGATGCGGCCTGACTGGTCGGAGGATAAGCGTAACCTTCGTTCACATAAGTGCCGTGTTGAAGGTGCTCATGGAACACCGATCATCTGCCGCAGGGCATCCTGCACCTGCTGTCCAAATGCCGGGAAGGATATGGAGACAAATCAAACATCCTATATCGAAGACCTGAAGAAGAACAGCAACTGGAAACCTGCCACAGAGGACATCACGAGCACTGAAGCTATGGGGCGTATTTTATACGACGAGCTTATTAACTTTCTTGCGAAGCATCAGAAGAAGCTGGCTAAAATCAAGCTGCTCGAGGATGAAGGTTATAGTGTGAAGGAAATTCATGAAATGCTGAATCTTCCCAGCAACACAATCTATTCCGATCGGAAGCGGATAAAGAAGCTGGAAAGCGAATTTTTCAAAGAGGATTAACACGATGGGAGGCGGTGCAGATGATGATTCTGCATCGCCTTTTTTCTATTCCTGGTCAAATAGCCTTTCCACAGTCACAACCTCCGAAAATAGCAAAGCTACAGTCTCGCCAGTTAAAAATTCATCAAAATAGCCTTCCCACAGTCACGCCAGACCAACTTTCACATTTTTTCAAAAAGAAAAAGCGACACCCGCCTCTCTTCTCAGAAAGACGAATGCCGCAGAAATGGCTTAAACACGGGCTTTTCCAGCCCTCTTTCAATTTACTCTCGTTAGCAGAGCCACGGTCTCAACATGCCCCGAGACAGTAGAAAAAATAATCATACTGGTTCATGCTGTCTGGGAATTGGTCAAGGTAGGGACATGCTGTTCGGGAATTTGTCAGAAATATGATGCTCCATTACCTTCAATGATATCAGCGACATTGCAAACCACATTGAACTGGAAGTTATCGATCTGACTTTAATAATGCATAGATGCTCACATCGCAGACGCCCTGATTATTTACAGCCGCGCTTCTTAGGGTACCTTCATACTTCATTCCGCATTTTTTCATAACCAGTCCTGAATGAGGATTATTTACATCGTGTTTTGCCTGGACGCGATTCGCACCGACCTGATCGAACATAAAATTAATTACTGCACTCAACGCTTCCGAAGTTATTCCACGGTTCCACCACGGTCTGCCAATGCAGTAACCAATTTCTGCCATCTGCGTTTTTTCATTGATTGATACAACAGATATTGAACCAATCGGTTCGTTGAGATTTTTCGGCACAATTGCCCACTGATAAAAGTCCGGCTTTTCATAGGACGCAGTCCATTCATTCAATATATGAATTGCGGTATCCAAACTGGTATAAGCAGGCCATGTCAGAAACTTTGTAACCTCTTTGTCTGATGCCCAATTCTGAAACATGGCCTCTGCATCTTCGACCATAAATTCTCTTAACAACAGCCTTTTCGTTTCTATCGTATAGGTTCCACAATGATTCATGTCTAATCCTCTAACTTTCGATTTGTCATCTTCTCTTAAGAATCTACTTCAAGTACCACATTTCTCCATTTGGCATCTGCATTACATCCCCGGGAAATATCTCAATTACATTTCCATTAAGATCCCGAACTATAGTCTCCTCCCAGTACTTGTAATCCACGTCTTCCCCTTCTTCAAACCATCTGTTAAAGAACAGTTTCTCTCCATCCCGTAAAAAGAAGGAATCATGATCCTCCATTGAAAGGCTGACCTTCTCCGGCCAAACAATATCCAATTCATTACCGCTCTGTCTCAAAAGCGTAAGTGGACTGATACGCAGCTGCAGATTATAACAATCCTTCACTGATGAAAGCGGAAGCTCCGTATGAATGCTTACCTGATGATCTCTGCTGTCGAATCTGACAATCCTGATCACTCCATTTGGAAAATCCACATCAAGCATATATATTCCGCCGTCAAAGAATATCGGTTTTTCGCTATAATGCCCCTCTGTCTTCGGAACTGGAAAGAAAACCTCTCCGTCCGGAAAATGGACAAGACAAAGCTTTCTTCCTTTTACCACATGTCCATCCTTAAACAGTTCTTCGGCCTCGTAAAGATCACCGTGTTCATAATCCATACCGTAATACCACTCACTTGTGGCTCCGGGAACAGGCTCTATATATGTAATTCCGTCGGTTTCTATTGTCTTTGTCTTCATAATTAAACCCTGTCGCTCGCATCTTCCCAACAATGCATCCACCAATACAGCCATATGTCCATCAGCTCCAGAATCTGCGATCCAGCTACCTTCACTAAAATGATCTCTCCTGAAATGCCATACAATAACCGCAAGGATCTGTTTCTCAGTGAGTGTATCCAACCACTCCTTCGTAGGCTGAGCCAAATCCTGATTTATATCTTGGAATACGTTCTTGTCTTATTCCAAGTGGCTTTGAAATCAGTTGCAATTATATCCATTTCTCATCAGCACAATTCGATACTTAGTATATCATGTTTGGAATTCGTGAAAAACAGAAAAGCCTTCCCACAGCCACGCCCGACCAACTTTCACATTTTTTCTATAAAAAACGCGGCACCCGCCTCTCTTCTCAGAAAGACAGATGCCGCAGAAATGGCTTAAACACGGGCTTTTTCGGCCCTCTTTCAATTTGTTCTTTTCAACACGGTCACGCATTCCACATGCGGGGTCTGCGGGAACATGTCAACTGGTGAAACCTCATCGGTCGTGTACCCCTTCTCCATGAACAGCTGCATGTCGCGCACCAGCGTTGCCGGGTTGCAGGAAATGTAGACGATCTTCTCTGGGCCGGTCTTGACCGCGGCCTCGATAAAGTCCGGGCTCAGGCCCTTACGCGGCGGGTCAACAAAAATCACGTCGGTCTTCAGGCCCTTTTCAGCCCACTTCGGCATCAAGTCTTCCGCCTTGCCAGCATAGTACTTGGCGTTGTGGATCTGGTTGATGCGGGCGTTGTTCTTGGCATCCTTGACCGCGGCCTTGACTACTTCCACCCCGCGCACTTCCTTGACGTACTTGGCCGCTGATAAGCCGATCGTCCCGATTCCGGAGTAGGCATCAACGATCAAATCGCTGTCCTTCAAGCCTGCCTGCTTGAACGCCAAGTCATAGAGGCGCGGCGTTTGGGAAGAGTTGATCTGGAAGAAGGACTGCGGTGAGATTTCAAAGGTCAAATCGCCAATCTTGTCATCGATATACCGCTTGCCCCACAGGAGATAGTCGCTCGTCCCCAAAATCACGTTGGTCTTTCTGGGATTGTGGTTCAAGAAGATGCTCTTGACCCCGGCAATTTCCTTGATTTCGTCAACCACCTTGGCCAGCCTTGGAAATTCCTTGTGCAGGCAAACCAGGATGACCATGATCTCGCCCGTCGCGATCCCGCGGCGGACTTCCAGATAGCGCACCTCACCCTGGTGCTTGACTTCATCATAGGCTGGAACATGGTTTTCCCGCAAGATATCGCGCACTGCCAGCAGGACGCGGTCGATTTCCTTGTCATTGGTGAAGAAGTCTTCCAGTGGCACCAGGTCGTGTGAATGCCGGCGGAAGAAGCCGATTTCCAGCTTGCCATTCACTTCTCTGACCGGCACTTGCGCCTTGTTGCGGTAGCTGTCTTGCAGCGGACTTGGCAGGGTAGCGTTGACCTTGATTTGATCCAAATGAACCTTCTTCAAGAGTCCTGCCACTTGCTGCTGCTTGAATTCCAGCTGCTTGTCATACTTAAGGTGGGCCAGGCTGGCCAGACCCGTTTGCAGATACTGGCGTAGCGGCACCTTAACCCGGTCGGGACTTTCCTTGATGATTTCCTCAATCTTGGCAAAAGCAAAGGCCTTCTTGGTCTTCAGGATCTTGGCCTTGACAATTTCGCCAGGCAAAGCGTTGTTCACAAAGACGGTTTCCCCATCGACGTGGCCAACCCCCATGGCTTCATAGGACAAGTCGGTGATTTCGACTTCGACGATTTCATTTTTCTTCATGTTGTTCTCCTTTGGACCGCTGCCGGCGGTCATATTCTGGGGCAATAAAGTTGATGATTGGAAAGGCTAAGTACAAGACCATTCCGAAACGGGGATTGATAAAAGAAATCCCGATAAAGAGCAGATTCAAGACCAGAAGCCAGACGATTCTGGTTCTGGCCACCCGGCTCATGATCTGGCTTAAAGAGTGAATGTGGGGCAAAGAAGCCCGCATCCCCATCCGTTCAGTCAATAATTCAAAAGTTTGAACCAAAAAGTACACGATTCCGAAATTAACCACGGCTAGCATGGATAAGTGATCCATCAGCCACTTGGTCATTACCGGCACCAAAGACAGGCTGGCCAAAAAGCAGAAGTCACAAATCATCGTCCATTTATCCGCCTTCCAGATAAAGTAGCTGAAATTCTTGTGCATTTCATACCAGAAGTTGGCCACCACAAAAAAGGAGATCAAATAAATCCCGATCTGCTCAACGAAATTTCCATAAGCCCGATCCGCGATCGGCGCTTCGATTTCCAGAACCACGATCGTGATAATAATGGCAATCACGCCATCATTAAAAGTCGTCAAGTGGTCCGCCAACTTGCTGGCGGCTTGGGCTTGCGCCTGCTTTTGGTGCTCACGCAGCTTCTGCCATTCTTCCTGCTCTTGCTGGCTCAAGTTCAGCTGCTGCGCCTTGGCCACAATCTTTTGTTTTCTTTTCATTGCTTACACCCATAACAAAAATAGAGTTTGACCAAAGTCAAACTCTATTATAACAGTTCTAGCCGATGTAGAATTCAATCCGCTGCTTTAAGTTTTCAAAAATTACCGGGAAGCTGCCGCCTTCTTCCCCGTCCAGGTTGACGGAAAGGTTGTCGTGCTTGTTGTTCCCAATCAATTCTGCCTTTAAAGTCCGGGTCTTGGTGTAGATGATGTTTGGATCATCAACGTGCTTCCCGTTCATGGCCAAAGCCATCAGGCGGAGCAGATTGCCTGGGTCGCTTGGCTTGACGACGATCAACTGGAAGTAGCCGTCGCTCAGTTCCGCGTTAGGCATGATCTTTTCAAAACCACCGATCGAGTTGGTCATCCCCAGCAAGAAGAGGGACAGCTTGCCTTCGTAGACGCCCTTGTCAAAAGTCAGGCGCATCTCGCATTCGCTCAGGCGCGGCAGCATTTCCGCCCCCTTGATCAAGTAGGCGGCATAGCCCAAAGCTGACTTGACGTCTGATGAAACCCCATAGGTCAGCTCAGCCAAAGAACCAGCCGCGGCAATGTTGACGAAGTACTTGCTAGTGCCGTCGTTAAAGTCAGCCCGGCCCACGTCCATCTTCTGGACCTTGTTCTTCAGGACCACCTTCGCGGCCGCCACCACGTCATCGCGCGGAATTGACAAGGCCCGGGCGTAGTCGTTGGTCGTCCCGGCTGGAATGATCGCCATGCGCGGCCGCTCGTCTTCTTCCAAGAAGGCGATCCCGCTGACGACTTCGTTGATGGTCCCGTCGCCGCCGGCGGCAACAACCAGGTCAAAGCCTTCCTTGGCCGCTCTAGTGGCTTCATTTTGCGCGCTGAATTCTTCTGGGGTGGTTCTGAAGGCACTAGCTTCATAGCCGGCCTGCTCCAGAATATCCAAAATATCAGCAACGTTCTTAGGCATCTGCTCATGGCCAGAAACAGGGTTATAGATCAAGCGTGCTCTCTTAGTCATTTGCCTCACCTTAATTTCCTACTAATTTATGATTAACGGGCGTTCAGGTCAGCCAAAAGCAGCTTGTTGACAACCTTTGGGTTGGCCTTGCCGCGGGTTTGCTTCATGATTTGCCCAACCAGGAAGCCGATTGCCCGGTCCTTGCCGTTCTTGTAGTCTTCAACTGATTGTGGGTTGTTGTCGACGATTTCCTTGACCATTGGTGCCAGGACGCTTTCGTCTGACAATTGGGCCATCCCGTTTTCTTCAACGTACTTCTGCGGATCAGTGCCGTTGGCAACAGTTTCCGCGAAGACCTTCTTGGCGATCTTGGAGGAGATCGTCCCGTCAGAAATCAGCTTGATCATCGCTGCCAGGTTGGCAGGGGTCAAGGCGATTTCCTTCAGGCTTGCGTGCTTTTCATTCAAGTAGCCGTTGACTTGGGTGTTCATCCAGTTGGCTGCTTGCTTTGGATCAGCGCCATTAGCTACGGTTTGGTCAAAGAAGTCTGAGCTTTCCTTGCTTTGCAACAGGACGCCAGCATCGTATGGCTTCAAGCCGTATTCATTGATGTACAGGTCACGGCGCTCATCAGCCGTCTTTGGCAGGTGGGCTGCAATGTCGTCAACCCATTCCTGCTTGATATGGTATGGAGCCAGGTCTGGTTCTGGGAAGTAACGGTAGTCCGCGTCCCCTTCCTTGACACGTTCCAAGACCGTCTTGCCAGTGTTGGTGTCAAAACGGCGGGTGGACATTTGGATCCGGCCGCCTGACAGCAGGATGGCTTCTTGCCGCTTTTGTTCATAAGCCAAGGACAGGCGAACGTGTTCAAAGGAGTTCAGGTTCTTCATTTCGACCTTGGTCCCGAATTCCTTTTGCCCAGCTGGACGAATGGAGATGTTGGTGTCAATTCTCATTGACCCTTCTTCCATCTTAACGTCGGAAGCCCCAGTAAATTGCACGACTTCACGCAGCTTTTCCAGGTAGGCTACGGCTTCGTCCGGGTCAGTCATTTCAGGCTCGGAAACGACTTCCAGCAATGGCACCCCTTGACGGTTGTAGTCAACGTATGAGAAGCCGTTGGTCCCGTGGGTGTTCTTGCCGGCGTCTTCTTCGATGTGCATTTCGTGGATGTGGATCTTCTTCTTCTTGCCGTGAACTTCGACTTCAACATAGCCGTTTTCAGCCAGTGGCTTGAAGAATTGGGTGATCTGGTAAGCCTTTGGGTTGTCTGGGTAGAAGTAGTTCTTCCGGTCAAAGTGGGTTACCGGGTTGATATGGGAGTGGGTTGCCAAAGCGACCATCAAGCCCAGCCGGTAGACTTCCTTGTTGACCATTGGCAAAGTGCCTGGGTAGCCCCAGTCAATTACGTTGGTTTCCGTGTTTGGCTTGGCCCCGTAGGTTACTGGTGAAGGTGAAAAGATCTTACTCTTAGTCTTCAATTCAAAGTGGACTTCAAGACCGATAGTTGACGTAAAATTCATTTAAATTAATCCTCCAATCCAGCTGGTGTTTGTTCGTAGAACTTGTTGCTGCGTTCGATGAAGTCGGCGACTTGGAAGACGTGGCCTTCGTCGAAGCGCTTGCCCATGATTTGGAAGCCAACAGGCATGCCGGTGGTTTCGCTTAAGCCGGCTGGCACGCTGGCAGCTGGGATACCAGCCATGTTGGCTGAAATGGTCAGGATGTCGTTGTTGTACATCTTGATTGGGTCAGTGATTTCTGAGTTCAAGTCGAAGGCGGTTTCCGTTGAAACTGGCCCAACGATCACGTCATTGTCTTCAAAGATCTTGTCGAAGTCTTCGCAGATCAAGGTTCTAACCTTGGCCGCCTGCAGGAAGAACTTGTCGTAGGCACCGGCTGACAGGGCAAATGACCCCAGCATGATCCGGCGCTTGACTTCATCGCCAAAGCCTTCTGAGCGGGTGTTCAGGTAAACTTCGTCCAAATTCTTGGCTTCAGCCCGGAAACCGTAGCGGATCCCGTCGAAGCGTTCCAGGTTTGATGAAGCTTCACTGGAAGCGATGATGTAGTAAGTTGGCACCACGTACTTGGTGTGTGGCAATGAGACTTCGTTGATGACCGCGCCGGCTTCCTTCAAAGTGTCGATCTGCTTTTGCACGGCCTTGCGGACGCCTTCTTCAACGGCATCGCTCATGTATTCCTTAGGAACGGCTACGCGCAGCCCCTTGACGTCCTTGCCCAAAAAGCTCGTGTAGTCAGGAACGGCTTGCTCGGAAACGGTCGCGTCGCGGTCGTCGCCGCCAGCGATGACGTTCAAGACTTCAGCTGAGTCCTTGACCCGCTTGCTCATTACGCCGATTTGGTCCAAAGATGAAGCAAAGGCAATCAGCCCCCAACGGGATACGCGGCCGTAAGTCGGCTTGATCCCGAAGATCCCGTTGAAGGAAGCTGGCTGGCGGATTGAGCCACCAGTGTCGCTCCCAAGGGCAGCAACGACTTCACCGGAAGCAACGGCCGCAGCTGAACCACCGGATGAACCGCCAGGAACCTTGTTCAAATTCCAAGGGTTCTTGGTGTCGCCAAAGTATGAGGTTTCAGTTGATGAACCCATGGCGAATTCGTCCATGTTGGTCTTGCCGATCACCGTAGCTTGGGCAGCCTTCAGCTTGCCTACCACCGTTGATTCGTAAACTGGCACGAAGTTGTCCAGGATGTGGCTGGCAGCCGTAGTCTTAAGGCCGTTGGTGATGATGTTGTCCTTAACGGCGATTGGAATCCCGGCCAGCTTGTTGTCAAAGTTCAGGTCTTCGGCTGGCTTGGCATTTTCATCAACCGTAATGAAGGCATTGACCTTGTCTTCAGTCTTCTTAATGTTGGCGAGCGTGTCCGCAGTCAATTGGTCGGCGGTGATTTCGCCCTTCTTCAACTTGTCGTTTAAAGAATCAATTGTTTCGTGTAAGTAGTTCATTATTGGTTATCGTCCTTATTGATAATTACAGGTACCTTGACAAAGCCGTTGCTCTTTTCAGGAACGTTCTTCATCATTTCGTCGCGAGTTTGCCAATGTTCAGGCTCGTCTTCACGGAAGACGGTGTCCCGGTCGACTACTTGTACGGTTTCTTCAACGCCAGTAGTGTCAACTGCTTGCAGTTCTTCTGCCATTTCCAAAATTTTGCCCATTTGCGGGGTGAACTTTTCCAGTTCTTCCTCGTTGAATTCAAGCTGTGCCAAAGCAGCAACGTGCTTGATGGTATCTTTAGTTACCTTTTCCACTTATGTACCTCCCTAATTACCGCCATAAACGTGCATGTGATAAGCGCCAGTTGCCGTTTCCTTAGAGACGACCGCTTGCGTGTCGTTGACTGAAGAAATGGTGATTTCGACCGGAGCGCTCTGCGACAGATACTTCTGGGCTCTGGTCTTGACCATTTCCGCGAAGCTCTGTACCTGCAGGTAGCCATAGAACTGGGTCGTAATCGCGATGCTCTCGTAAGACAGTTTCCCGTCCACATACCGCAAGGTCGCGGTCACGCCGGAAACGTTCGGGAAGTAGTCTTCGATTTCATCCTTGAAACTGGTGAACTTCGATTCATCGCTGGCACTGATGGCCTTAGCATTGTCTACAGTCGGTAAAACCTGTGTCTTTTCATTCACAGAATTCCATTTAGTTATTTTACTACTATTTGCACTAGCTGTCCCATAAGAGAAGTAAGTTCCCCCAACTAATGAGTCGGTATCGGTCTTGGAGAAGAGACCAACCATGATTGGGATATTCTTCAGCTTCTTCTTGGCGTGCAGGCGCTCAACGATCGTATTGGCCGTCTTTTGCCCAAAGCTTCGGCGCTTGGCTAAGGAGATATCGGTGCTGTATTCCGTCCCGCCAGTCGTGTTGGTGTAGTAGTCAACTGAGTTCAGGCCCAGGCTGAGGCTGATGCCGGCCAGCTTGTAGCCGCTGGCGGTCCTGGTGTAGAAGTCCTCTTCCATAATCTGCTGGAGGATGACCGGGTTGCGCGTGCTGGAGCTCTTCTTGCCATTGTTGACCGGGTTGAGGCCGGCCTTGTTGGACTTAGAATAACGTCCCAGCCAGTCCGTAACCGTATTTTCGTCCAGCTGCTGCCCTTCTTGAATGACGTAGCTCTTGGTTGAAAAGACCTTCTTGGAAATCCGGATCAAGCCGCGCTCCATCGCGGTCTCGTCAACGCTGTTGTCATAGTTGGTGGCCTCCAGGCCAGAGATGGGACTGGTCTTGTAGACCCCTTTCTTCAAAAGCACGGAGTAGCCGCCTTCGCTGGTGGCAGTCGTCGAATATTTCTTGCTTTTAGTCGTCGTAGTGGTTGAATTGCTTGCCAGGTCTGAATTCTTCAGGTTGCCACAAGCGGTCAGCAGCAAAACGCAGCCGGCCAATCCTAACGCTTGTATAAATTTCTTCACTGTCTTGTGTCCTTCTACTCGATCTCAGAGATTGCTTCCGCTTCGCTCAGGCGCTGAATGCCCAGCTTCTCGGCCTTGGCGAGCTTGGATCCGGCATCTTCGCCGTAAATCAGACAGTTCGTCTTCTTGGAAACTGAGCCGGTCACCTTGGCTCCAAGCGTTTCCAGCTTCTTGGTGAACTCGCTTCTGGTGTAGTGGGCCAGTTTCCCGGTCAAGACCACGGTCTTGCCCTTGAAGAAGTTGTCCGCGGCCGCTTCTGGTGCTGCTGGCCCCAGGTAGTCCATGTTGACTCCGGCTTGCCGCAGCTGGTCAACCAGTGCTTGCGCTTCCGCCTGCTTGAAGTAGGCCGTCAAAGATTCAGCAATCGTCATCCCTATTGTATCGATTGCGGTCAGATCTTGCACGCTTGCCTGCATGATTTTAGACATATTTTTAAATTTCTGGGCAATCAGTTGGGCCACCTTGCCGCCGATGCCGTCAATCCCCAGACCAAACAGGAGCAATTCGACCGAATTCTGCTTGCTGGCCGCGATTGCCGCCAGCAGCTTGTTGATGGACTTTTCCTTGAAGTGGTCCAGCTGGCTCAAGTCATCCGCGGTCAGATAGTAAAGGTCAGCCACGTTGTGAACCAGACCCTTGTCAATCAGCTGCTTGACGATCTTGGGGCCAAGCCCCGCAATGTTCATCGCTTGTCTTGAAGCAAAGTGGGTGATCCCTTCTTCAACTTGAGCCGGGCAGGACGGGTTGATGCAGCGCAGGGCTACTTCATCGTTCAGGTGGACCAGCTTGTGGCCGCAGGAAGGACACTCGGCCGGAATTTCGTATTCCTTTGAATCCGCTGGCCGCTTGCTCAAGACGACTTCCGAAATTTCCGGAATGATGTCCCCGGCCTTGTGCAGCTTGACCGTGTCGCCCAGTCTGACTCCCAGCTTCTGCAAGAGGTCTGGGTTGTGCAGGGAGGCTCTGGCAACCGTCGTGCCAGCCAGCTGGACTGGATCCATGACGGCCGTTGGCGTGACGACGCCAGTCCGACCGACGGTCCATTCAATGTCGCGGACAATGGTCTCCTCCTCTTCAGGCTGGAACTTGTAGGCAATTTCCCACCTTGGGACCTTGACCGTGTTGCCCAGTTCCTGCTGGAGGGCCAGGTCGTCGACTTTCAAGACGATGCCGTCGATCCCGTAGACCAGGCTGTCGCGCTTCTTAGTGTATTCATCGATATAGTCAAAGACTTCTTCCAGGCTGGCCAGCTTGCGGCCAGTCTCATTGGTGTGAAAGCCCAGCTTAGCCAGTTCCTGGATGGCCTGGTGCTGGCTGCTGATGCCCTCGGGCGGGTTGACCCAGGTGTAGATGAAGGTGCTCAATTGCCGCTTCTTGGTCACCTTGGGGTCAAGCTGGCGCAAAGAGCCCGCCGCCGCGTTTCTTGGATTGGCAAAAACCGTCTCTCCCTGGTCGTCGCGCTCCTGGTTAAGCTTGGCAAAGGCTTCCTTGCCCATGTAGCACTCGCCCCGGACTTCGGTCGTCAGCTTCTGGGGCAAAGTCTGGGGGATATCCTTGATGTAGCGGACGTTGCTCGTCACGTCTTCGCCGACCCGGCCATTGCCCCGCGTTGAAGCCCTGAAGAGCTTGCCGTCTTGGTATTCCAAAGACAGAGACAGACCGTCGATCTTCAATTCGACATTGTAGGTTACTGGATGGCCAACCGCCTTTTGCATCCGCTGGTCAAAGTCCCGCAGCTCTTCCTTGGAAAAGACGTCGCCCATGGACAGCATCGGCACTGGGTGCTCAACCTTGGGCAGATCGCTGTTGACGCTGCCGCCAACCCTCTGCGTGATGGAGTCGCTGCTTCGCAAGGCTGGAAAGGCATTTTCCAGATCCAGAAGCCGCTGGTACTTTTGGTCATAGACATAGTCTTCAACTTCCGGTGCGTCTTTGGCATAGTAAGCTTCTGCCCATTCATCCAGCTGCTTGCGCAAGGCAGCTGCTTCTTTTTTTGCTTCTTCTAAAGTCTCAGCCATTATTCTTCCTCGCTAATCGTCATGAATCAGTCAACCTTCTTAATTGGGGCAAAGGCAGCCAGAAGCCGTTTTTTGCCCTTAGAGGCAAAGGCAATGTCCAATTCCATGTCTTCGCCGGTCCCATTGACCTTGATGACCACGCCCCGGCCCCAGGTCTTGTGCTCAACCTGGTCGCCCGGATGCCAGCCCTTCTTTTCCGCGCCGACAGCCCCAGCGGCCTTTTGAGCCGTCCGCTTGGCTGCCTGCCCCGCGCCTTTTGGCCGGGACTTGTAGCTGGAGTAGCCAGCCCGCTGGGCCCGCTTGGCAAATGGAGCAGCGGCTGCGATGTCCAGGTCCAGGAAGCTGGAAGCGGCAGACTTGCTTGGCGCTGAGCCAGCCTCTGTTTCCAGGTCCTCATCATTGATTTCGCCGATAAAGCGGGACTGCGGGTTGTACTGCTTGCTCCCGTACATCATTCTGGTGTAGGCCGAAGTCAAAAAGAGCTCTTCCCTGGCCCGGGTAATCCCCACATAGGCCAGCCGCCGCTCTTCTTCCAGCTGGCTAGGATCCTGGTCGTTGATGGCCCGGCTGAGCGGGAAGATCCCGTCTTCCATCCCAATCAAGAAGACGACCGGGAACTCCAGCCCCTTGGCCGCGTGCAGAGTCATCAAAGTGATGTGGTCCGCCCCTTCTTCCAGATCGTCCTGGTCACTCAAGAGCGAAACTTCCGCCAGGAAGTCGCTGAGACGGCTTGCGTCCTCATCTTCCGGCTCATAGCTGCTGTCAAAGCGCTGGGTGACGGTCGTAAATTCCTTCAAGTTGTCCAGGCGGGTTTCAGCTTCCAAAGACCCTTGGGCCTCCTGCTGCTTAAGGTCATCCAAGTAGCCAAAGTCGTTCAGGATCTTGGCCGTCAGGTCGGTTACCGTGTGGTCCTGGGCAAACTCAATGCAGTCCTGCAGGTGGTCGCTGAAGGCCAGAATCTTCTTGGCCGCGGCATTGGAGACCTCAGAGACCTCCACGTTGCGCATGGCTTCGCCAATCCCGCAATTGATCTGATCCGCGAAAGCCAGCAGCTTGGCGGTCGTTGCCGCCCCGATGCCCCGCTTTGGCACGTTGATGATCCGGTTGAAGCTCATTGAGTCGCTTGGATTGGCTACCAGTTTCAAGTAGGCCATGACGTCCATGATTTCCTTGCGGTCGTAGAACTTGTGGCCCCCGACGATCTGGTAAGGGACGTTGGCTTCAACCAGTGCTTCTTCCATCCCTCTGGACTGGGCGTTGGTCCGGTAGAGGATGGCAAAGTCGCCGTACTTTCTGCCCTTGTCCTTGACCTCTTCCTTGATCTTGGACAAGACGTAGTGGGTTTCGTCACGGTCGCTTTGGGCCTGGTAGTAGTGGACCTTTTCCCCGTCGCCCTTGTCAGTCCACAGTCTTTTGGCCTTCCGGTGCTCATTGTGGTCAATTACGGCGTTGGCAGCCTTTAAGATGTGGCCGGTTGACCGGTAGTTCTGCTCCAGCTTGACCGTCTTGGCGTTCTTGTAGTCTTTTTCAAAATTGAGGATGTTCTCCATATTGGCCCCGCGCCAGCCGTAAATGGACTGGTCGGCATCCCCGACTACGCAGATGTTGTGATAGCCGGCAGCCAGCAGGCGGCAGAGCTCGTATTGGGCCTCGTTGGTGTCCTGGTATTCATCTACCAGAATATAGCGGAACTTGTTCTGATAGTAGCGCAGAGTCTCTGGATTGGACTTGAACAGTTCCAGGGTCTGCATGATCAGGTCGTCGAAATCCATGATCTGGTCGCGCTCCAGACTGGCCTGGTACTGCTTGTAGACGTCTGCCACTACCTTTTCAAACGGCCCGCGGGCAATTTCGGCGTACTGCTTTGGCTTCAGCAGGCTGTTTTTGGCGTTGGAAATTTGGGACAGGACGTTTCTTGGGACGTAAAGCTTGGGATCCAGGTCCAGCTGGCGCAGGATCCGCTTGACCAAGGTCAATTGCTCGGACGGGTCGGCAATTGAAAAGTTGCGGTCATAGCCGATCTGGTCCCCGTCCCGGCGCAGGACGCGGACGCAGAGGGCGTGGAAGGTGGACATCCAGATGGAGCGCGCGTCTTCGCCCAGCAGTCCCAGCTCTCTTTCCCGCATTTCGGCCGCGGCCTTGTTGGTAAAGGTGATGGCCAGGATATTCCAAGGAGCGACCCTCTTTTCTTCAACCAAGTAGGCAATCCGGCGGGTCAATACGGAAGTCTTGCCACTTCCCGCCCCGGCAATTACCAAGAGTGGACCTTCAGTCGTCTTGACGGCTTCTACTTGCTGCGGATTCAATCCTTGTAAAATCGTTGCTTCAGTCATGCGTGTTCCTTTCCAAATCGAAAAATATCAGCTCACCTATTATAGCAAAAAACAGCCGCCGGCTCAGCCGGCAGCTGTCGTTTTCGCTTGCTGCTTTTCTGTATTTTACTGGTCGTACTGGTTCAGCTTGTACTGCTCAATCAGGTCGATCAGCTTGGTCGCGTAGTCCGGATCAGTCGCGTAGCCATCGGTTACCAGGGCCTTGGCCTGGCTCTTGTAGTCCTTGGCTGCCTTGACGTCCTTGTACTGGTCCTTGTTCCAGTCCGTCCCATTCTGGAAGAGGCGGGCATGAGCCCGGATGGCGGCCTCATAAGAGTCATAGATCTGAAAGCGGCCCTTGACCGTGACCCATTTGCCATTGGTATATTCCTTGGTCGTCATGACCGCGGAAGTATACTTGTTGCTGCTCTTAACCCCAAAAAGGTTGTTGTATTTCTGGGCCAGCTGGCTTTGCCCATAGTTGCTTTCAAGGCAGGCCTGGGCAATCGTGATGCTCGGCAAGAGGTCGTAGGACTTGTCTACCTTTTGGGCTACGGGAGCAATGGTCTTGATAAACTGCTTGCGCTGGCGCTCCAGCTTCTCGGCTGCTTCCTTTTGGGCCTGCTGCTCCTGGCGGATCTGCTCCTGCTGGATGGCCTGGCGGCGGTAGTAGCGAAAGCCGACGAAGAGCACCATGCAAATGACCAGAATCCCGAAGACTTTGACCAAAATAATCAGCGTTTGCTTGTTCTTTTTTCTGTGTGCTGCCATTTAATCATTCATTTCCTGTTTCTATCTGCGCTTTAAGCGGTGGCTAAGCGGCGCGGCGACAATCGGCGTCACGATTCCGCTGAAGAGGGCTTCCACTGTCCCACTGGCCCCAAGCGCCGTCAGCAAAACGATCAGCAACGACTTGCTTGATCCGCTTTGGCCTAAGGCCCCGAGCAATTTGCCCGGGTCGTTCCAGTAAAAGGCGGCTGACAGCAGGATGACCAAGAGGGTGTTGGCAATGGAAGCAGTCAATCCACTCAAAGTATAACCCGCAATCAAGCCTTTGTCTGTCTTGGCCTGCTTTTTAAAAGGCAAAATAATCAAGCCTGCCAAATAACCGGCTAAGACCCGGGGCAAAAGACAGATGACCGGATTTTGAAACAACAGGATGGTCACCAGGCTGTTGGGAGCCGCGTAGGCCCGGATCAAGCTGGTCAGGCCCCAGGCCAGACCAAAGCCGGCACCAGCCTTTGGCCCCATCAGGCAGGCATAGACCGCTACCGTCAAAGGGATGATGGTGATCGTCGGCAGGCCTGGAAAGATGGTGATGTTCCCGATATTGGGAATAAAGGCCTCCAGCAGCAGAATTGCCGTAAAAACTGCTGTAATCGTCACATTAAGGGTTTGCTTCCTCTTAGCAGAATTATTCATGTTTCTAGATTCCTATCCTCTGATTCCTTTGCTTTTAATTATATATGTACACTAGTTTTATATTTGCTTGATGATACTCACGAGAATACTATAGCATAAAGGAATCTGCACATAAAAGGCCTAAAAATAGACACAAAAAAGGAGCCGTTTTCCAACGACTCCCTGATGGTGCGGACTAGAAGACTTGAACTTCCACGACCTAAAGCGGTCACAAGATCCTTAGTCTTGCGCGTCTGCCAATTCCGCCAAGCCCGCGACACAAGTATTAGTATACCATGTCTTATAAAATGTGCAAGGGCTAGGGGGATTTTTTCTTGACCAAGGGCTAGTTCAAGTGCTCCACCAGGCGCAACTGGCCACCGCAGCGGCCGCAGAAATAGCAGCGGGTATTGATTCTCCGCACGCGGGGATACTTCAGGCCGCACTTTTGGCACTGGTAGAGGTACTTCCGCTGCTGCCGGCGGCCCTGGCCAATATTTGGCGCGTAGCGTGACCCCCCTACCCGCTTTAAGAGGACCTTGAAGTCATGATCTTTGTGCTGGTAGCCTAGGCCCAGCAAGTGCAAGTGATAGTGGGTCAGCTCATGCTTGATGATGCCGGCCAGATACTGGCGGTTTTCCGCCTCCAAAAAGTGGGCGTTGATTTCCAGATGGTGGTCATCCAGGTGGTAGCGCCCCCCGGTCGTTTTCATCCGCCGGTTGATCTTAACCTGGTGGACAAAGGGACGGCCAAAAGCTTTTATCGAGATTTCTTCAACCAATTTTTGCAATTCTGCTTCATTCATGCTCCTAGTTTAGCAAAAAATTCCCCGTAAAGGAGCTTTTGGGTCTTGGATGCAGTAGTTGCAGGGACTGGAGCGCCAGTTGGGAACTTTTCGGGAATGGACTTCGAGATTTTGGGCTTATTTGGGCATTTTTCCACTTTTGACTCCCGAAAAGTACCCTACTGCGGCGGTTTCTCCCATATTCGCTTGCCGAAAGCAAAAAACTCATCTAATTTAGATGAGTTTGTAAGCCGCTTCTTGTTAAGCATCAATGTCTTAACATAAGGAGCTTGAGGAGACCGATATTTTAACAATTCAGGAATTGAAGTTTTTGATTTTTGTTTCTTAAATTAGAGGAAGTTGAATTACTAGTCTGACAGCTCAGCGCCATCACTGGCAATGACTTTCTTGTACCAGTAGAAGGAGTCCTTTGGCAGCCGCTTCAAGCTGCCTTGCCCCCGGTCATCGCGGTCAACGTAGACGAAGCCATAGCGCTTGCGCATTTCCCCGGTCCCGGCAGAAACCAGGTCGATGCATCCCCACATGGTATAGCCCATGAGGTCAATGCCATCAAGATTTACGGCATCACGCATTGAAGCAATGTTCTGCTGCAGGTAGGAGATGCGTTCCTTGTCGTGAATCTTGCCATCGGCCGCGACCTGGTCATTGACGCCGATCCCGTTTTCCACGATCCACAAAGGCTTGTGATATCTGTCCCAGAGCTGGTTCAAGGCAATGCGGAGCACGTCTGGGTCAATTGCCCAGCCCCAGTCATTGGTCTTAAGATATGGGTTCTTGACGCCGCCAAGCAGGTTGCCGCTGGCGTTTTCGCCATCATTGTGGGTCGTCGTCGTTGAAGATGAGTAGCAAGAGAAGCTCAGGAAGTCGACTGGGTATTTGGCTAAAAGTTCGTAGTCACCCGCTTGGTCAGCCAGCTTGATGCCCTTGGCCTCATAGTCCTTCCAGATCCAGTCTGGATAGCGCCCGCCAGTCTGCACGTCGCTGTAGAACAGGGTCCGGTCCATTTGCTTCAAAGCCGTCAGCTGGTCAGCCGGATCAGCCGTCAAGGCGTAGACCGGCTGGTAAGCCAGCATTTGCCCGACCTTGATTTCCGGATCGATCTCCCGGGCGGCCTTGACCGTCAAAGCACTGGCCAGGAATTGGTTGTGCGCGCCTTGAGCCTTGCTTTGCTCATCGTCAGTCATGATGCCGGCGGCCAAAAATGGCGCCATATAGATGCAGTTGATCTCATTGAAAGTCAGATAGTACTTGACCAGGCCCTTGTAGCGCTTCATCACCGTTTTGGCGTAGTTGACGTAGAAGTCGATCACGCGTCTGTCGGTCCAGCCATTGTACTTGATGGCCAAGTTCAAAGGAGTCTCATAGTGCGACAGGGTGACCAGCGGCTCAATGCCGTACTTGCGGCATTCCTTAAAGACTTTTTCATAGAATTCCAAGCCTTTTTCGTTTGGCTCAGCGTCATCGCCGTTCGGGAAGACGCGGGACCAATTGATTGACAAGCGGAAGACCTTGAAGCCCATCTCGCCCATCAGCTTGATGTCTTCTTCGTAGTGGTGGTAGAAGTCAGTCCCAGTATGGCTTGGGTAGTAGCAGCCATCCAAGACGGCAGGCACGGCGCCTTCAGGGAAGTTCATCGGCTTTTGGAAGCTCAATTCGACATAGCCGGTCTCGCCAGTTTCTGGCTTGATCCAGGTAATCTTGCGGGCTTGCGTATGTGAGCCGTTGGTCATCACGTCGGCAGTCGACAAGCCCTTGCCATCTTCATCGTACGCGCCTTCATACTGGTTGGCGGCAGTGGCGCCGCCCCATAAAAAATTCTTTGGAAAAGTCTCTTGCATTTTTGGCACTCCTTTTCTCAGCAGGAACGTGTTTTCACATCAAAAAGTTGTTTTCAGACAGTATTTTTTAGACTGGCAAGCTGTGCTAGCGCAGGTCCAGGAACTTGTCGCCAGGCTTGACTTCGCCTTCAGCGACTGCTTCAACAGCCTGGTAGTCCTTGCTGTTGGTTACGACGACCGGCGTGGTCATGTCGTAGCCCTGCTTCTTGATCCCTTCCAGGTCGAAGTTGACCAAGACATCGCCAGCCTTGACATGCTGGCCCTTTTCAACGACGGTTTCAAAGCCCTTGCCTTGGAGGTTGACCGTGTCCATCCCCAAGTGCATCAAGATTTCCGCCCCGTTGTCGGTCTTCATGCCGACCGCGTGGCCAGTTGGGAAGATCATTTGAATGGTCCCGGCAGCTGGGGCGCGCAGAACGCCTTCAGCTGGCTCAACGGCTGCCCCTTTGCCCATGGCGCCTGAGGCAAAAACGTCATCCTTGACTTCGCTTAACTTGATGGCCTTGCCGGCAAGCGGAGCCAGCAAAGTTTCGGCCTTAACGCCGGATTCAACGATTTCTGGCTGGTTGGCAGCAGCGTTGTTGGCCGCGGTTGCCGTGTGGGTTGCTACGGCGCCAGTTGCCGCAGCTTCAGGTTCCCCGTAAAGGGTTGGGATCTTAGTCATCATCGTCAAGGCAAAGCCCAGAACCAGTGAGATGACTGAGCAGATAGCCAGGTTGATGACGCTGGAGAAGGAACCGGTCTTAGGGTTGATGTATGAAGGGAAAAGGAAGATCCCCATCCCGCCCATGGCGTAAGCAGTTACGTTGGTCAAGCCACAGTAAGCGCCTTGGATGGCCCCAGCAACGCAAGTCATGATAAATGGCGTCTTCATTGGCAGGGTAATCCCGTAGATGGCTGGTTCAGTAACCCCGAAGATTGAGGAAACCAAGGCTGGGGTAGCGAGTTCCTTGACTTTCTTTTCCTTGGTCTTGATCATGATGGCAGCCAAGGCACCAGTTTGCGCGAAGCAGATCGCTACTGAAGGGTTGAGCAGCACTGACCAGCCCTTTTGCGCCAGGTCCATGATTGCCAAAGGAACCAGGCCCCAGTGCAGACCGAACATAACCAGGACTTGCCAGAGAGCCCCCAGGACAACCCCGTAAAGGATTGGGCTGAACTTGTAGATGGCTTGGAAGGCAACCCCGACCCAGACAGCCAGCGTGTTGGCTACCGGCCCGATCAGCAGGATTGACAAAGGCACTGAGATCAAAAGCGTGAAGAATGGAACGGCGAACATCTTAACATCAGTTGGCATCCAGCTGCGAAAAATGTGTGTAGATGTGTATTTTAATTTGGACTAATGGAATCACAGAGGTCTAATGCTATTGACCCTACACATCAGCTTTGACGCTTTGCTCACAAACATTTTTCTTATTGCCGTCATCACTGGTATTCCGATATCTCAACTAGGAGGTAATCGTATTGACCAGCGCAGGCACTTGCGTACCACTCTTGCAACTTCATGGAAAGGCTCTCGCCAATCCTCGGGTACAGCTAACCCGCATGACTATGGCCGAAGCCACAGCCTTAACTTCACTTTTTGAATTTATAGCGCCTTATTCAATTCTGGATGCTCAACCAGCGCTAAAAGACTAAGCATCGCATTCTTGTCCCGATCTACAACCTTGTTGTAGTTCGGGCATTTTTCGTTGTAGCACACGTATTCATTGTGCTTGGTGCCATGCTTTTTATTGCCAGAAAGGGTGATCTTTTCATCGCCCTTCTTGACGTTGCCACAGGCTGCACAGCGCTGAGTGGATGGATACAGCTTGTTTGCCAAAATAAGCTCCTTGCCGTACCAATCGCACTTGTAGGTCAAGATCTGCTTAAACTTGCCAAACATTGACCGATGCACGCCTTTAGAGGCTACATGGCTCATCAGCATGCCCTTGACAGACAGATTTTCGATTACGATCTTGTCATAGTCTCTAACCAGTTCAGTCGTAAACTTCTGGATCAGGTCGTTTTGGATATTGCCAGCCTTCCGATAGCATGCTT
>NZ_JAOQBX010000050.1:0-727 GCF_044902225.1 Lactobacillus sp. 23-2
GTTGAACCTGAAGTCGATTCGCTAGTCGATGTTGAGGTACTCGTTGAACCTGAAGTCGATTCGCTAGTCGATGTTGAGGTACTCGTTGAACCTGAAGTCGATTCGCTAGTCGATGTTGAGGCACTTGTTGAACCTGAAGTCGATTCGCTAGTCGATGTTGAGGTACTCGTTGAACCTGAAGTCGATTCGCTAGTCGATGTTGAGGCACTCGTTGAACCTGAAGTCGATTCGCTGGTCGATGTTGAGGCACTTGTTGAACCTGAAGTCGATTCGCTAGTCGATGTTGAGGCACTTGTTGAACCTGAAGTCGATTCGCTTGCTGAGGTCGAGCTGCTTTCGGAACCCGAAGCTGACAGACTTGCGGATGCTGAGCTTGAGGCACTTGCGGAATCTGAAGTGGATTCGCTAGTCGATGTTGAGGTACTCGTTGAACCTGAAGTCGATTCGCTAGTCGATGTTGAGGTGCTCGTCGATTCGCTTGCTGATGTCGAAGTTGAGGCACTCGTCGATTCGCTTGCCGATGCCGAGCTGCTCTCAGAACCTGATGCTGACTCACTTTCAGATTCTGAAGTTGAGACGCTTTCGGACTCTGAAGTTGAGGTGCTCTCAGATTCGGAAGTAGATACGCTCTCTGATTCGGATGCTGACTCACTTTCAGACTCGGAAGTTGAAGTGCTCTCGGATTCGGAAGTTGATTCACTTTCGGATTCTGAAGTTGAGACGCTTT
>NZ_JAOQBX010000050.1:827-1328 GCF_044902225.1 Lactobacillus sp. 23-2
CGGATTCGGATGCTGACTCACTTTCAGACTCTGAAGTTGAAGTGCTCTCTGACTCTGAAGTTGAAGTGCTCTCCGATTCGGAAGTTGAGACGCTCTCTGATTCGGACTCTGAAGTTGAGACGCTTTCGGATTCGGATGCTGACTCACTTTCAGACTCTGAAGTTGAAGTGCTCTCTGACTCGGAAGTCGATTCACTTTCGGATTCTGAAGCTGATTCGCTTTCTGACTCTGAAGTTGAGGTGCTCTCAGATTCGGAAGTGGACACGCTCTCTGATTCGGATGCTGACTCACTTTCAGACTCGGAAGTTGATTCACTTTCAGATTCTGAAGCTGATTCGCTTTCTGACTCTGAAGTTGAAGTGCTCTCTGACTCGGAAGTTGATTCACTTTCAGATTCTGAAGTTGAAACGCTCTCTGATTCGGAAGTTGATTCGCTCTCTGATTCAGATGCTGACTCACTTTCAGACTCGGAAGTTGATTCACTTTCAGATTCTGAAGCTG
>NZ_JAOQBX010000050.1:1428-2382 GCF_044902225.1 Lactobacillus sp. 23-2
CGCTTTCTGACTCTGAAGTTGAAGTGCTCTC
Source organism: Lactobacillus sp. 23-2 (assembly GCF_044902225.1). NCBI lineage: Bacteria > Bacillati > Bacillota > Bacilli > Lactobacillales > Lactobacillaceae > Lactobacillus > Lactobacillus sp. 23-2. The sequence continues at coordinate 1,460 of NZ_JAOQBX010000050.1, forward strand.
TGACTCGGAAGTTGATTCACTTTCGGATTCGGACTCTGAAGTTGAGGTGCTCTCTGATTCTGACTCTGAAGTTGAAGTGCTCTCAGACTCGGAAGTCGATTCACTTTCGGATTCTGAAGCTGATTCGCTTTCTGACTCTGAAGTTGAAGTGCTCTCAGACTCGGAAGTTGATTCACTTTCAGATTCGGATGCTGACTCACTCTCAGATTCGGATGCTGATTCGCTTTCTGACTCTGAAGTTGAGGTGCTCTCAGATTCGGAAGTGGATACGCTCTCGGATTCGGATGCTGATTCGCTTTCTGACTCTGAAGTTGAGGTGCTCTCAGACTCGGAAGTGGATACGCTCTCGGATTCGGATGCTGACTCACTCTCTGATTCGGATGCTGATTCGCTCTCGGATTCGGAAGTTGACTCACTTTCAGACTCGGAAGTTGAAGTGCTCTCTGACTCGGAAGTCGATTCACTTTCGGATTCTGAAGCTGATACGCTTTCGGATTCTGACTCTGAAGTTGAGGTACTCTCTGATTCGGAAGTGGATACGCTCTCTGATTCGGATGCTGATTCGCTCTCGGATTCGGAAGTTGAAGTACTCTCGAATTCGGAAGTAGATACGCTCTCCGATTCGCTTTCTGACTCTGAAGTGCTCTCTGACTCGGAAGTTGATTCACTTTCGGATTCTGAAGTTGAAGTGCTCTCCGATTCGGAAGTTGATTCGCTCTCTGATTCGGAAGTTGAGCTGCTTTCGGATTCAGACTCTGAAGTTGAAGTGCTCTCAGACTCGGAAATTGATTCGCTCTCGGATTCGGAAGTTGAGCTGCTCTCGGATTCTGACTCGGAAGTTGATTCGCTTTCGGACTCGGATGCTGACTCGCTCTCTGATTCGGAAGTTGAGCTGCTTTCGGATTCAGACTCTGAAGTTGAAG
>NZ_JAOQBX010000050.1:2482-2827 GCF_044902225.1 Lactobacillus sp. 23-2
TGCTTTCAGACTCGGAAGTTGAGGTGCTCTCGGATTCGGAAGTTGATACGCTCTCTGATTCGGATGCTGACTCACTTTCAGACTCGGAAGTTGAGGTGCTCTCGGATTCGGACTCGGAAGTTGATTCGCTCTCTGATTCGGATGCTGACTCACTCTCAGATTCGGAAGTCGATTCACTTTCGGATTCTGAAGCTGATTCGCTTTCAGACTCTGAAGTTGAGGTGCTCTCAGATTCGGAAGTGGATACGCTCTCTGATTCGGATGCTGACTCGCTCTCGGATTCGGACTCGGAAGTTGATTCACTTTCGGATTCTGAAGCTGATTCGCTTTCAGACTCGGAAGTTG
>NZ_JAOQBX010000051.1:0-2316 GCF_044902225.1 Lactobacillus sp. 23-2
GTTAAAGAATCAATTAGCCGGAAAGATTTATTTACACAAAAGAATTGACAGTCTCGATTTTTGAGTTCAAATGGCTATTGTAACGAAAAGGATACTTTGCACTAGCAGCAAGAAATAGCCGAAAAAATAGCTTCTTTTTTGAGAATCTTCCTCATGTCTTGTTCCTCATATCTATCCAATCAGAAGCGTAATAATAACTTTTACCATGTTATCACAATGCTTTAAAAAATGAAGCTACATTATAATATTATTTTTAATATATAGAAACAACTTTCATATTTCTCATCATCTTCCCTATCTGCTGATATTTAATTGCAATAAAAATTGTATTATCCCCCGTTTAACGGTAAGATAGCAGTATCACAACCAAAAGGAGAACAAATAATATGAGTCATGAATTAACTCTGCAAGAAATCGCGGAATTCAGCCGCGACTTCAACGCTGATCCCAAAAATCAAGTTCTTGCCCGCGCTGCCGGCCGCAGCGGCATCCTGGAAGCATCATACAATGAGCGCGTTGCCGGCCGCTTGACCCGCGTCTTCTCCACTGAGCTGGACACGGACAACGTTACCAACCAAAAGCAGTCCGGCCGCTGTTGGCTTTTCTCAACCTTGAACGTCTTGCGCCACGACTTCGGTGCCAAGCATAAGGCCAAGAACTTTACCCTGTCCCAAAGCTACAACTTCTTCTGGGACAAACTGGAAAGAGCCAACCTTTTCTATGAAAAAGTGATCGAAACCGCTGATAAGCCATTAGACGACCGGGAAGTCCGCAGCTATTTCGACTTCGCCGGCCACGATGGCGGCCAATGGCACATGGCCATCTCTTTGGTCAAGAAGTACGGTGTCGTGCCAAGCTACGTTATGCCAGAAAGCTTCAATACTTCTGCTACTGACGGCTTGGCCAGCGCCCTGGCTGACAAGGAAAGAAAAGACGCCTTGGCCTTGCGCCGCCTGGCTCAAGCAGGTGACCAGGAAGGACTGGAGACGGCTCGCAAGACCTTCTTAAATGAAATCTACCGGATGGTTGCTATCGCCGTTGGTGAACCGCCAAAGACTTTTGACCTGGAATACAGAGACGACGACAAGAACTACCACCTGGAAAAGAACTTGACTCCAGTCTCCTTCTTCAACAAGTACTTTGACGTCGACCTGGACGACTACGTAGTCTTGACCAACGCACCAGACCACGAATACGGCAAGCTCTACCACCTGGGCGCTGAAGACAACGTCGAAGGCGGCAGTCCGATCCTCTTCTTGAATGAACCGATGGAATACCTGGAGCAAGCCGCTGTTGCCCAATTAAAGGACGGGGAAGCTGTCTGGTTCGGCAACGACGTCCTGCGGCAAATGGACCGCAAGACCGGCTACCTGGACACTGACCTCTACAAGCTGGAAGACCTCTTTGACGTTGACCTTAGTCTGTCCAAGGCTGACCGCCTGGCTACCGGCGCTGGTGAAGTTTCCCATGCCATGACCCTGGTCGGGGTTGATGAAGATAAGGGCAACATCCGCCAATGGAAGGTGGAAAACTCCTGGGGCGACAAGTCCGGGGAAAAGGGCTTCTTCGTCATGAGCCAAAACTGGTTCAAGGAATACGTCTACGAAGTCGTTGTCCACAAGAAATACTTGACTAAGGACCAGCAAGAGCTGCTCTCTTCAACTCCGGTTGAACTCGCGCCTTGGGACTCATTAGCCTAAGGAGTCCTGATTATCGCCGCCCTTCATCGGGATTAAGCACGAAAAAACCGCTCAGTTCTCTAACAGAATGATATGACCCCAAAAATTGGGACAAATTAGTATTACGCCGTTAAGGTTGTTAGAACATGATTCCGATATTCAATCGGGGTCATGTTTTTTCGTCCTGTTTTGATTCTTACGTTGTTGTAGTAATCGATATATTTGTGAATAGCTTGTTCAAGCTCATTTAGGTCCTTGTATTTATGTTCTTGACCGTAGAACATCTCCCGCTTAAGAATGCCGAAGAAGCCTTCCATTAAGCCGTCATCTAGAGAATTACCTAGTCTGGACATACTCTGATCGATCCCTCTATTAGCTAAAGCGGATTGATATGCATAGTGCTGATATTGCCAGCCACGATCTGAGTGAAAAATAAGCCCGTTAAGAGCCGGATGCTTCTCAAATGCATCATCTAGCATGGTCATTACTTGCTTAAGGTCTGGGTGCCTAGAAATATTGTAGGAAATGATTTCTTGGGTACAACCATCAATAATTGGAGAAAGGTAGAGCTTTTGATCTTTGAGATGGAATTCTGTCACGTCGGTAAACCAATGTCTGTCGGGAATAATTGCGTAGA
>NZ_JAOQBX010000052.1:0-1605 GCF_044902225.1 Lactobacillus sp. 23-2
CGCGCGGAAACCTTCGATTTCAATCGAGGGGGGAGCGCGCCTTTCTCCTTTCTAAATTCTCTAGATAATTAGTATTCCAGTGGCCACTTTCACTATTTTTATGTTATAATATATTTAGTGAAAGGAGGCATGACCAATGGAAATTTCTTTGACCATTAAAGCTCACATCAAAGTGGCCAGTTCCGACAATGCCAAATCACTGGCAGACAGCATGGAAATTTACAGACAGGGCTGCAACTTCGTATCCCAATATGTTTTTGAGCATGACTTTGAACTCCGCCAGGCAAAGCTGAACAAAGCACTCTACTCCGACTTGCGACAGAAGTTCAGCCTCAGATCCCAAATGGCTCAGTCTGTTTTGAAGACCGTTATTGCCAGATACAAGTCTGTTCAAACTCAACTTGGTCAAAAGCCATATAAAATCCACGACATCAATGCGCCCCAAGGTGAGGGCTGCTATGCTGTTCAGCGCGATCTTGACTGGCTTTGGAAGCCAATCTTCTTTAAGCGACCGCAGCTGGATGAGGTCAGAGGCCGGGACTATTCCTTTAAGCAGAACGGCAAGATCGTGTCCGTCAACACCCTTGACGGGCGGATTGAATGCGAGATTGCCATGCCCGGCTTTGAGCAGTATCTGAATGACGAATGGACTTTTGGCACTGCCAGGATTCTTAAATCCGGCAAGCACTGGTTTATGCACATCAGCGCAACCAAGTCCTTCCCTGATTATGAGATTGGGCAGACTCGCCATGTTGTCGGAATTGACCGTGGCCTGCGGCAGATCGCTGCCTGCTATGACGAAAAGGGCAAAACCCTCTTCATAAGCGGCAAGGCTATTGCCCGCAAGCGTCAGCACTATAAGGAGCTGCGCAGCCATCTGCAGGCTAAGAACACTAGAAACTCAAAGAGACGCATCCGCAAGATTGGCAATCGAGAGAACCGCTGGATGAGCGACTGCAATCACTGCTTGTCTAAGACACTCGTTAGCCACTACGGACCAGACACTCTCTTTGTCCTTGAAGACTTAACTGACGTGACCTTTGATACGGTCTACAACCGCAAGAGGGAAAACAGATATGAGCACCATTCCTGGTCTTTCTATGATCTTGAGCAAAAGCTCAAGTACAAGGCGCGTCTGAACGGCAGTGAAGTCGTCAAGGTAGATGCTCACTATACCAGTCAGCGCTGTCCTAAGTGTGGCCGGATCTTCAAAGAAAACCGTGACCATGGACTGCACATGTACATCTGTGACAGATGCGGCTACCGCTCCAATGACGACCGCATCGCCGCGATGAACATTCAGATGCTGGGAACGATGTACGTCAGTGGCGTGCCTAATCCATCGTATCAGAGCAAACGCGGCACAAGCGAAGCCAAGAAAGCCAAAGTCAAGAAATCAAAGAAACAAACAAATTAGAGCAGTGCGTACACGTGCTGTTCTGCCGTAGTTAATCAATCTGCGGAAGCATCTGAGGTCCGCCAAGGATGCTTGAGAAGCGACAGCGTAAGCCTTCGGGCTTGGCTATGGGAGAACTCTCTTCGGGGAGTTTGTTTGGACCACGCTAGTTAGTCGCAAACCTCCGACCTCGGTCGGGGGTAGTTGAT
>NZ_JAOQBX010000053.1:0-1515 GCF_044902225.1 Lactobacillus sp. 23-2
TAAGGTTCAGTATAAATTCGTGTGTAAATAGTAAAAATTAGACAACAAAAAAGAAGGGTTGTCCCTTACAATGTTAATAACCACAAAAACACGAGGGGCCCTTCTTACTATGAATTATACAGAACAGACAGTTTCTACTCAAGGCTTTGAATCTAACAAAGGCATCTTATTTTTCGAATCTGGCTTAACCGACTTTATTCAATTGGGTATGCCAATTCAAAATGAAGGTGAAAAAATCTTTGTTGGAAAATTAGCCGAGTGTGAACCTGGTTTCTGCCCCGACTGCTCAACGAAGCTAGTCAAGAATGGAACCCTTGTCACTACCCTTAGGCATATTCCTCTGGGACTAGAACATACTAAGATTAAGGTATCTTACGCACGTTTTCGTTGTCTCAATACTGATTGTAAATTTAATACCAGAAGTCAGTCTATTCCCTTTAAAGCCAATGGTTATCGAATTACCAAGGCTTTAAAAGAATGCACTGAGCGCCTACTAAGCGATGGATGCACTCTAAAACAAGTCGCTGAAATTACTGGCCTTGATAAAATGACAGTTAAGTCGATTCACAAGGAACTCCTATTATCTAAATTTACAATCGATGGAAAGACGCTCATTAAACCTGAAAGACAGGCAAGATACTTAGCCATAGATGAATTCAAACTGCACGATGGTTATAAATACGCCACTGTAATCATTGACTGGGAAACTGGGCACATTCTTTACTTAGCCCATGGCAAGAAGAAGGCCGTTGTTTATGAGTTTATGGATCATGTTGGCGATGAGTGGATGTCTAAGGTTGAAGCAGTTGCTTGTGACATGAACTCAGACTTTGAAGAAGCCTTTAAAGAGCGCTATCCCAAGCTAGACATTGTCTATGACCGCTTCCACATCATCAAGAATTTCAACGATAAAGTTGTTTCTGAAATCCGTAAGGATGAACAAAAGAGACTAGCTGAAGAAGGTACCCCAGAAGCAGCCAAATTGCTTAAGAACTCTCGTTATATCTTGATGTCTAAACGATCTACCCTAGTTCAAAAGGATGGAGATGCTCGACAAGGAAAGCTAGTATCTGTGCCTGGCGAAATCTTCAATAAGCCAGAGATTAGAGCTCATGGTGATAATGAGAGCTGGTATGACGATCTACTAGAGGAAAACAGATTGTTCTTCACAATAGACATCGTCAAAGACCTATTGGATCAGGCATATAGCTCAAATGATGAAGTGGAGATGTGCGTCAAACTCGAGTACATCATAGATATTTGTATCGAGACTGAGAATAGCCACTTTAAGTGGTTTGCCAGACTCTTACAGCGCCACCTGTCAGGAATCTATTCATTCGCTAAGTACAGGATATCTACGGGCAAATTAGAGGGTATTAACAACAAGATCAAAACTGAGAGACGCAAGGGTTATGGATATCCAGATGATGAATATTTCTTCTTGAGATTAATGGAATTATCTCGGAAGAAGCCTTAAGTCCCTTAGTTAATTTACACACGTTTTTATACAGAACC
>NZ_JAOQBX010000054.1:0-1496 GCF_044902225.1 Lactobacillus sp. 23-2
GGCTCTTTGTCAAATCTTACTGATGCTTGTCAAGGAGTTTTATATGATTTTGATAAAGGCGCTAAACAGAACTTGTCTGTTTGGTGCCTTTTTTGAAGCGGATGTCATTCTGTTCCAATCTAATTCTCTTCAAAAGGTGAGTGAAATTAGAATAGCCATAGGCTGTGCGTTCAATTTGCTTGATTTTACGATTAACGCCCTCTAGACAGCCGTTTGAGAATAACATTCTAGCACCATTAATAACAGCCCTTTTGTTCTTTCTGAAGGTCCGTATGGTCTTTCTTAGTTGCTCGCAATACTGACTAGTATTACGGTCAAGTAGGTCTTCAATCATTTTCGTATCTTTGTCCGCTAGAGCATACATGAAATCCTGCATGAAGTCATATGTGTTCCTAAGTGTCTCATCGCATTTAAGCCCCTCATCGACAATCTGGGCCTGTGTGTATGGGACTTTAAGACAGCTATCGTAAAATTGCTGGGTTCCTTCCAGCTCCTTGTATTTCTTCAGATACAGCTTCCAATAGCGCTTCAGAAGCTTGTACTCTCTGGATCTTTTATCCAACTGTTTCATGACTTGAACTCTAAAACCTGTAAAAGATCTATTTACCATTTGAACCATGTGGAATCGGTCGATGACAACCTCAGCGTTTGGGAAAATCTGCCTAACAATATCGCCATAATAGCAGTTGAGGTCCATGCTCACCGTTTTAACAGTTCTTCTAACTGTTTCCGGAAACTGCTCAAAGTATTTAATAATCGTGTTCTTGAAGCGATCCTTTAAAATGGCAACGATGGTATGTTTTCCACCATCTTGGCAGATAAAGTGCAGCTTTCGTCCCACGCCTCTGAATTCATCAAAGGCAAGGTGTTCTGGCAAGGAGTCGTACGAGGATATAAATTGAGCGCTACAGTCGTCTAAGTATCTTTGCACAGTGGCAACTGATACGCCATTCTCTTCAGCGATACTGGTCATGGAATGATCTTTAGTAAGGCCAACAATTATTTTGCGTTTAACAGCGTTAGAGATGTGACAATACTTGTCAACGATCTGAGTGGAAGGATAGCTGTATGCCTCACAATTTTTGCAAAAAATACCGTGCTTCCTGATTTTGATAATGACCGGATTACTTTGATCGGCTGAAATATAGGGGATATAAACAACTTTAAAGCCATTATAGACAAAGCTGTTGGCCGATTCACAATTAGGGCATGTGTCAAGTTCCGCGATAGCGGTGCACATGATTACCTTCTTCCCCTTATAGGTCGTTCGAGAGCAATCTACAAAATTCAAGCTAGGATCTTTAATATTAAGAAAGTTTTCAATATAATTGTCAGTAGGGTTCATAGAAACCAGCTTTCTATACTTAGGAAAATTGTGGTAGATGATTTTAAGTTAGAGATAGCGAGGCCTATGTGCCTCTTTTTTTATTTTAAACAAAAAATCTTACCGACAGGTGTGTGACTTGACACCCATCAGTAAGAAATATTATAGAGCC
>NZ_JAOQBX010000055.1:0-1475 GCF_044902225.1 Lactobacillus sp. 23-2
GTCAAAATCTACCAGATGCTATTGGCAAGTGTTCAATTTATTATTGCAATTGGCGGTTAAATTTTTTATAATTTTCATGAGATGAATTATAAATTTTGATCAGTAATGAAAATAGCTTAAATAGCAAAAATATCAAGGAGAAAAAACTAGGAATAATAGGATAGTAAAATAATGCAATTAGAGTTTATAAATCCTTTGTTATACTACGCCTAACAAAGTCTTGACCTTACGGTCAAGACTTAAACTGTTAACAATAATCATTTAAGAGATACTGAGAAAAGTCGAAGAGAGATGATTGCTTTTTTATAACTCAACTATTTCATAATAAATGATTGTTCACATATGTGTTGTAGCTAATAATTCAAATTTTGTCATTGTAATTAGTTAATCAAGCAAACTGGATGAGAACAATCGGATAAGGCTAACTATTTTGGATTTACATAGTAAGAGAGGAATAAGAAATGAAGATATGTCCAAATTGTGGTTCTTCAATGGATGAAGAAACTAATTTCTGTACTAAGTGCGGGACTGACTTACGGAATGTTGCTCCTAGCGTGCAAGGAAATGAAGCTGCTCCAGAAGCAAATTTAGCTGCCCAGGAAGAGCCTGTACAAGAAAACGCAACTCCAGAACAAACAGCTACTGATGTTCAAAATAGACCAGCTACGACTAGAGCTGAAGCCAAGCAGCAATCAATTACTGCTTCACAATTGACTAATGCGGCTGCTAATCAACTTTCTAATGCTGCAAATTATGCAAAGGAAAACTTTAACTTTGATGCCGCTAATATGTGGCAATGGTTCGTTAATTCTTGGAAGCATCCATTTGCTGATCAAGAAGCCGAAAGATGGTATGGTTGGGTAACACTTTTAGTTGAAGACTTCTTACTGGGTCTAGGTCTGTATATTTTTGAACAAAGATCTGCTCGAGGCTTTGATTCAACCTGGAATAGTAATGTAGCCAATTCTACCTCAGGCGCAACTTTCTCAGTTGTCTTTGAAATGATTATCTTCTTGGCATTAATTGAATTATGCTGGATTTTTGCCTGCTTTATTTCATATAAGGTGATTTACAACAAGAAACGCGACTTGCTTGATTTGACTAATCACATTGTACAAACTAGCAACTTAAATGCAATCTTTGTTGTAATTTACTTCCTCAGCATGATGTTTACCAGTACAACTGGTGGCGTTCTCCCAATTTTAATGCTGGTCTTAATTGAAATATTCTTTAGTAAGGCGATTACAGTATCTTTGCTTGGGGATAATGGTGAAGCTCATGATAAGTTCTATGGCTACATCTTGTTCTTAGCAATTCAAGGCATTACTACCTTAATCCTCATTATGGTTATCGGCAGCTCAGTAATTAGCCAAATTAAATCATACTTGGGATCAAGCTTCTGGAGCATGTTCAAATAACTACTTAAACTTCCCACACCAAAAAGAACTATGAAGCCTTGAAAACTCAATAGTTTA
>NZ_JAOQBX010000056.1:0-1365 GCF_044902225.1 Lactobacillus sp. 23-2
GAGACCGTATAATCTTATGTGTAAGGATGAACAGTTCCTTAAAGTAAATCAAAATTGGGTATAAGAAAAGGGACTCCTTTTCCGTATAATTGATTTGAACACTATCAATACGAAAGGAATCCCTTATGACTGATTTTAACAGAGAATGCCTCAATGCGCTATTCGACAAGGAGAAATTTGACAAATTCATGCGGACTCAGCTCGAGGAAGGACTCAATCTGCTCCTAGAAAGCGAATTGACCGCCTTTCTTGGCTATAATCCCTACGATAGAAACGGCTGGAACTCTGGAAACTCCCGGAATGGAAGCTACTTTAGACAGATCAAGACGCAATTTGGGCCTATCAAGGTTCAAGTTCCCCGGGACAGAAACGGCGAGTTTCACCAACAAACTCTTCCTGCATATGGTCAGCACACCGATGCACTGGAATCCACTGTGATCCAGCTCTATTCGCATGGTGTAACAACCAGAGAGATCTCTGAGCTGATCGAGAAAATGTACGGCAGCTACTATTCTGCAGGCACCGTCTCAAACATCTCAAAGCAGGTAGCCAGTCAAGTTGAAAGCTATCATCAACGGCGCTTGAGCGACAAGTTCTTCTGCGTTTATCTTGACGCTACGTATATTCCTCTGCGTAGAGATACGTACCAGCGCGAGGCGGTTTATATCGCCGTGGGAATTAAGCCTAATGGCAATAAAGAGATCATTGACTATCGGATCGCTCCGGTAGAAAATCTTGAAGTTTGGAGTGAAATGATCGCCGACTTCAAAGAACGTGGCCTCGAGCAGGTTGAACTGTTCTTGTCAGATGGCTTTGTGGGCATCAAGGACATGTTAAAGCAGTATTACCCAAAGTCTAAATTCCAACGTTGTCTAATTCACATCATGCGCAACATCAGCCAAAAAGTCCGTGTGACCGATCGTGCTGAGATTCTGAATGCTTTTAAGCAAGTCCATAAGCAAACTAACCAAAAAGAAGCAGAAACTGTTCTGCACGCCTTTTACGAAGCCTATGGATCAAAGTACTCCAGAATGATCAAGGACCTGCGGAAACTCGAAGAAGACATGCTTGTCTTTTACCAGTATCCAAAGCAAATCCGTCCTTCAATCTACTCAACGAACATGATCGAATCGATAAACCGCATGATCAAGCGAAAGACCAATCCTAAATCAGAGTTCCCTAGCGAAGAATCACTGGACAACTTTTTGGGTAGCCAAGTTATCGACTATAACGACCGCAACGCCAATCGAGTTCACAAGGGCTTTGGTCAAGTAGCAGACACCTTGGAATCGTACTTCGATTAAAAAACAGTTAAAGAATCAATTAGCCGGAAAGATTTATTTACACAAAAGAATTGACAGTCTC
>NZ_JAOQBX010000057.1:0-1100 GCF_044902225.1 Lactobacillus sp. 23-2
AATTTCGCTCCTCATCACGACTTGCTCTTGAAGGAATAAGCATTTGACTCATTCCAAAGCTTGTCGCTTGAACGTGGATCCAGCCCCACGCGCTGATAGCCTCCTGCGTCCCTCCATCGCTCATAACGATTCGGTGCAGTACAGGAATCTCTACCTGTTGTCCATCGACTACGCCTTTCGGCCTCGCCTTAGGTCCCGACTTACCCTGGGCGGACGAGCCTGCCCCAGGAAACCTTAGTCTTGCGGCGGATGGGATTCTCACCCATCTTTCGTTACTCATACCGGCATTCTCACTTCTAGAAGCTCCACATGTCCTCCCGGTCATGCTTCACCGCCGCTAGAACGCTCTCCTACCACGTGCATCAAATGCACATCCACAGTTTCGGTATCATGCTTAGCCCCGTTAAATTTTCGGCGCGGCGTCACTCGACTAGTGAGCTATTACGCACTCTTTGAATGATGGCTGCTTCTGAGCCAACGTCCTAGTTGTCTACGCAACTCCACATCCTTTCCCACTTAGCATGTATTTAGGGACCTTAACTGGTGATCTGGGCTGTTTCCCTTTCGACTACGGATCTTATCACTCGCAGTCTGACTCCCGCATACAAATGTCTGGAATTCGCAGTTTATCTGGATTCAGTAACCCCTGACGGGCCCCTAGTCCAAACAGAGCTCTACCTCCAGCATCCTCTTTGCGAGGCTAGCCCTAAAGCTATTTCGGAGAGAACCAGCTATCTCCAAGTTCGTTTGGAATTTCACCGCTACCCACAACTCATCCCCGCAATTTTCAACTTACGTGGGTTCGGTCCTCCAGCGCGTTTTACCGCGCCTTCAACCTGGTCATGGGTAGGTCACTTGGTTTCGGGTCTGCATCAGCCAACTTCTCGCCCTATTCAGACTCGCTTTCGCTGCGGCTCCGTCTTTTCTGACTTAACCTTGCTGACTAACGCAACTCGCCGGTTCATTCTACAAAAGGCACGCCATTACCCATTAACGGGCTCTGACTACTTGTAGGCACACGGTTTCAGGTTCTCTTTCACTCCCCTCCCGGGGTTCTTTTCACCTTTCCCTCACGGTACTGGTTCGCTATCGGTCACTGG
>NZ_JAOQBX010000058.1:0-193 GCF_044902225.1 Lactobacillus sp. 23-2
ACTTTGCGGGGATAAATTTCGTAATTTTTGACTTAGTTAGGGACTTTGCGGGGATTTCTTACTGATTTTTCCCCTAAAAGTACCTAATTACGGCTGATTTTGGAAAAATGAGCCCCGTAAAGTACCCAACTACGGGCTTTTGCAAAAATTTGAGCCCCATAAAGTACCTAACTACGGGCTTTTGCAAAAATTT
>NZ_JAOQBX010000058.1:293-865 GCF_044902225.1 Lactobacillus sp. 23-2
GAGCCCCGTAAAGTACCCAACTACGGGCTTTTGCAAAAATTTGAGCCCCGTAAAGTACCCAACTACGGGCTTTTGCAAAAATTTGAGCCCCGTAAAGCACCTAACTACAGCCCGTTTCAAAAAATACCTAGCAACTAACGCTTTGACAAGAACGTTACCCTAAAGCTATCTAACTGCAGTTGATTTCTGATAGTAAAAAAGTGTTGAATAATTGCTCCATCGAGTAATCATTCAACACTTTAGGTTAATATTGCTATTCAGCTTCTTCCAGCAAAATTACTTTGCAGCGTCAGTAGTAGTCTTAGTTGCGTCAGTTGCTGGGGTAGTAGTTGACTTAGTGTCAGTAGTAGTCTTAGTTGCTGGCTTAGTAGTCTTCTTGGTAGTCTTAGCTGAAGTCTTAGTTGACTTTGCGGCCTTCTTAGTGGTCTTAGTTGACTTCTTAGCAGCGGCCTTCTTAGTAGTCTTAGTTGACTTCTTAGCAGCAGCCTTCTTAGCAGTCTTAGTTGACTTCTTTGCGGCAGCCTTCTTAGCAGTCTTAGTTGACTTCTTTGCGGCAGCCTTCTTAGCAGTCT
>NZ_JAOQBX010000059.1:0-967 GCF_044902225.1 Lactobacillus sp. 23-2
ATTTTGATTTACTTTAAGGAACTGTTCATCCTTACACATAAGATTATACGGTCTCCAAAAATCAACTGGCCGTAAATTGAAAAGTTGTTAGAACTAATCTGTAGTTCTAACAACTTTTTGCTTTGACTTGGAATTAAGTTCTCTGTAAGTCAAAATTATTGTGAATACCGTGTATACTGAACGTAGAGGTGATAACAATGGTTGTCAAAGCGAGACATCAAGGTAATTCGTTGGTTTTAACAATCCCTAAGAGTATTAATGCCCAGGCTGATACGGAATACGAAGTTTTCCAAGATGCTAATGGCAATATTGTATATAAGCCAATCAAGAAAGAGATCAAGTACGATATTTGGTCAGATTCTAGCTATGATAATCTGGACTATGATCAGTTGATCGCGGAAGAATATCACGATTTAGGCTATAACCCTCGTGAATTAAAGCCGGTTGGAAGGGAATTACCTAAAGATGATTGACGTTCATCAAGGCGATATCATCATCATCGATGCTGAACCACATGCAGGGCATGATCCACAAAAAGGTAACATTAGGCGGCGTTTTTTGATAGTCAGTCGCGATGTCTATAATGCAAGATCGGGTCTAGTAATTGGCTTGGCACTCACCCATGTACATCGAGAGGATCCCTTTAGGTTTCCAGTAGTTGACTTTGCAAGTAGAACCAATGGTGATGCTTTATTGTTGCAACTATTATCATATGACTTCTTAGCTAGAAAAGGCAAAGTTATAGGTCATATCCATGATGTGGCTCAATTTGAAAATATTCTTACGCAAGTTCAAAATATATTTAAGAAAGAATAAGTCAAATTGACCAATAAAAAAGTTGTTAGAACTAATCTGTAGTGATGTGACCCCCAAAATTGGGACAAATTAGTATTATGCCGTTAAGGTTGTCAAAACATGATTCCGATATTCAATCGGGGTCATGTTTTTTCGTCCTGTTTTGATTCTT